>JAYFRU010000336.1:0-4042 GCA_040946965.1 Burkholderia sp.
CTCATGTCTCGTTTTTCCATACCCCTCACATGAGGGTCGATTTTCCAATTTCAAGATCAATCATTTCGAATCAATAAGCTGTTGGCTTCCAATTTTCAAAAATGTGTACCTCTTCCACCGCCCATCGACGCTACTCACCCCACCCTCAAGCAGGTTGCCTTCATAGATTTGCATAGGTTTCTCATCCTCGACGTTGGAGGCATCGCCTCGAAATGGGAACTATATACCGTGGAATCATGATCGTCAAGAGATGACCATGAGGCATGGAACAAAATGCCCGAAACCCTATGCTGGTTGCCTTTGGCACGACGGTTCGCCGTCTGCGTAAGGAGCTTGGATACTCTCAAGAAGCCTTTGGGAGCCTCTGTGGGATCGACCGCAGCTACATGGGTGGGATTGAACGAGGTGAGCACAATTTAGCGCTGGTTAATATTATGAAAATTGTGCAGGCACTCGATATGCAGCCATCTGAATTTTTCAGAAATTTTGATGCCGACCACATTAAATAAAAAAAGCCACTCGGTTGAGTGGCTTTTTTCTACCTCTTGACATTCATTTTAAATTTCTTAAGGTAATTGTGTCTGGCTCCCCAGCTTAGGCACAATTTAAGAATACGAAATACAAACCATTTGTCAAGTCCTTAAATTGCTCTGCTGGGAAAACAGCAGGGCATTTTTCATATTCACGGTCTTGAGAACGATTGGGGGAAATGTTAACGCAAACTCGCACAGGTAAAAATAGTCAGAGGGTGACTGAAAAGACTGAATAGCTTGTGAGTCAATATAGTTAAGTGATATCAATGGGAATCGAGCACAGCCACACAGAGAGGCGCAATTACGGAACCTGGCTCGATGGAGTGTTAAGACTCTGAATCCGTAAAAGAGGAATGCTTAAACCAATTCCCTCCGGTTGTGTAGCGGCAACGTCAAAGACGTTTGCTGAACTACTAATATCGGCAAAGTCAACCCATATCTTATTTTGAGATAGGGTGAAGCTTTGCCGATATTAGTAGTCTGAGAGAAGCGAAGACCTACTACATAGCGGCAAAGCTGAAGTACAAGTACAGTACAAATTGAGTATTAGATATCTAGCAAAGCACATTAACCCAGAGGGTTAGGTTTTAGGAACGATAGTGACAAAAAAGGACGGCGGCATAAAAATTCACTTTTTAGACTCTTTTTCAGTCAATGCTTTCTTTCGCAGTTTAATCTCTTTGCCCCTCACCCAACCATCCAAAACATTATGATTTTTGAACTGATAGCGGAAAGCCCTGAAATCAATTCCCCAGTTAATTTTGTCTAAACAAGCTCGAATATATTCCAGAGAACATTCTTTTCCGTAAATCGTCTGTGTAATGTCGCCGTTCATGCTATGCCCTAAAATGCGCTTGCGCAGGGGCAAATCAAATTCATGATCAATCATTAAAGCCCCCAGAGTCTTCCGTAGGCTATGAAAATTTTTCTGGGCTACATCAACTTGGATAAACTCCTGCTTGTATCTTGTCCAGTTGTAACCAATATTCTTCGCGTAGCCATTCGAAGCGGTATAAACGAGGTATGGGAACAGGTGGGACGTAGGACCATACGTCTGCAAGATTTTTTGATGATATTCGAGGAAATTTGTGAAACTCAACACGGTAGGTAGTGGCAACTGCCGAACTGACGCAGATGTTTTGACTTCCTTGTTGTCACCATTGTTATTAATGTCGATTAACCACACACCATTTTTTTCATAAATATCGCTAACATGAAGCTGTGCAATTTCTTCAATGCGCATTCCCATGGTTAATCCGATGAGCGGGGCGAAGAAGGTGTCAGGTTTATTGAAACGACGGACATAATCATCATGCTCAACGACGAAAAGCCGTTGCACTTCACCGCTGGTATATGGCAACCATGAATCCGTGTGCTTCTCCCTGTCTGATTTTTTTACCAAATGCATGTTAGCAAATGGATTTTCAAAAGCATATTTCCCAATCTGGATGGCAAAATCAAAAAAAGACTTAATGGTCTTTGTGTAATTATCCACCGTAAGGGGGCTTTCCTGCTCTTTTATGACACTTTCTCGATAATCTGATGCCGTAGGCTTACGAACCTCGTCAATGTAGATAAGTCCCTTGATTTTTGCGAATTCAATGAATTTATCTACACGAGGGAAGTAGGCAGCTTGCGTAGCCTCGGCAAATATTTTTTCTTGGCAGATTTATAAGATTCGAAGATGTCCGCCATCTTATAGCGCCCAGCCCCACCAGAATGGCTTGCAGAGCGTTCAACGACCACAGGCTGCTTGAAGGCACCAATCTGTTCAACGGCGGCATCATACGCCGTCCGTTCCTCTGGAATGGTCATGTCAAAGTCAATCTTGACTCCAGAGGGCAGGCTGATGGTCAGCTCCCTACCATCCAGTCCAAATTTATTTTTCATCTCAGCAACCCACCGTTCAAACGCCAAATTAATTTGCATCGAGCGCAAGTATGCCTGTTTTCGGTCTTTGGTCCGAAGGCTTTGGATAATACGAGGGGTTGAGACGTAGGGAAGAAGTGCCTTGGGGACGATGAGACGGCTGTAGTAGGTGCCGTGCTTGTCCTGATATGTGCAGCGCATGAGGTTCCTTGTTGGAACCTGCTGGTGCTAGACCGATCTGGGTCTAGCCACCTGTAACTCGTTGAACTTTAACGAGTTATTAAATAATGGGGTGGCTGATGGGACTCGAACCCACGACGACAGGAATCACAATCCTGGACTCTACCAACTGAGCTACAGCCACCACTGCTTCGTTGCCGTTGTTTTGTTTTAGCAGCTAAGAACATATCATATGGACAGCTTTCCGGCTTGTCTAGTCCCTTTTAAAAAATTTTCTGCCGGGGCGGGTTCGGGGCTCGTTTCGACCGGCGCGCTCAGGTGCGCACGCGCTTCGGCGAAGATCGCCGCGACGTCGCCGCGCGCGAGGCGCATGCTGTCCGACAGCACCCGGCGCCAGCCGCGCGCGCCGTGCACGCCGCGATAGAGGCCGAGCGCGTGGCGCACGATCGCGCCCAGGTAGTTGCCGCGTGCGACTTCGTCGAGGCAATAGGCGATCAGCCGATCCTCGATTTCCTCGCGCGTCGGCGCGGGGCCCGCAGCGCCGTAGAAGCGCGCGTCCACCTCGGCCAGCACGAAGGGGTTGTGATAGGCCTCGCGGCCCAACATCACGCCATCGACGTGTTGCAGGTGCGTCTCGACTTCGTCCAGCGTGGTGATGCCGCCGTTGATGAGGATCTCGAGATTGGGGAAATCCTGCTTGAGGCGGTAGGCGTAGTCGTACTTGAGCGGCGGGATCTCGCGGTTTTCCTTGGGCGAGAGTCCCTTCAGGATGGCGTTGCGCGCATGGACGATGAACACCTCGCAGCCCGCCTGGGCCACCGTGCCGACGAAATCGCGCACGAACGCATAACCCTCGACCGCATCGACGCCGATCCGGTGCTTGACCGTCACCGGGATCGCCACGGCGTCGCGCATCGCCTTCACGCAATCGGCCACCAGCGCCGGTTCGTTCATCAGGCAGGCACCGAATGCGCCGCGCTGCACGCGCTCGGAGGGGCAGCCGCAATTGAGGTTGATCTCGTCATAACCCCAGTTTTCGCCGAGCCGGGCCGATTTCGCCAGGTCCTCGGGCTCGCTGCCGCCCAGTTGCAGGGCGACGGGCGCTACCTCGGGCGTGAACGCGAGATGGCGCGCGACGTCGCCGTGCAGCAGGGCGCCGGTCGTCACCATCTCGGTATAGAGCCAGGTATGGTGCGAAATCGACCGGTGCAGCGACCGGCAATGGCGATCGGTCCAGTCCATCATCGGGGCCACCGACAGGCGCCGGGGCGTGGGCTTCGCGAGGTTTTCCTGCGGAATCATGACGATACGATCATTGAAAAATTGGCCTTTGTTGAATTTCGAGTGGGTGCTACATTGCCCGATTTGCACGTGAATGAAGGGTGTATCGGATCCGGTTACATAGACACGGTTTTGCGATCAGGCGGCGCGCGGCAAGAGCGCTGCCTGACGAGCTTCGA
>JAYFRU010000337.1:0-4009 GCA_040946965.1 Burkholderia sp.
GAATTGTTAACAGAGGCCTGGCTGCGACCGTTGCGCGTAAACGTCACCGCGCCAAATCGGATTTATGCAACAACGCCCCGCCGAACTGACCGGCGGCGCCGACTGTCGGCAATGGCGCCAGCCGTCCGTGATGGAGGCGCTCAAGGAAAAGGCGCGCGCCGCCGGCCTCTGGAACCTGTTCCTGCCCGAGCGCGAGCACGGCGGCGCGGGGCTGTCCAATGCCGAATACGCGCCGCTCGCCGAGATCATGGGCCACTCCTTCATCGCGCCCGAGGTGTTCAACTGCAACGCGCCCGACACCGGCAACATGGAGGTGCTGGCGCGCTACGGCACGCCCGAGCAGCAGGCACGCTGGCTCGCGCCGCTGCTGGCCGGCGAGATCCGCTCGGCGTTTTGCATGACCGAGCCCGAGGTGGCCTCATCGGACGCCACCAACATGCGCGCCACCGCGACGCGCGACGGCGACGAGTTCGTGCTGAACGGCCGCAAGTGGTGGTCGACCGGGATGGCCATCCGCATGCGCGCGTCGCCATCTTCATGGGCCTGACCGATGCCGAGGCGGAGCCGCATCGGTGCCACACCATGGTGATCTGCCCGCTCGACGCGAAGGGCGTGCGCATCGAGCGCATGCTGCCGGCCTTCCATCATTACGACGAGCCCTCTGGCCATGGCGAGGTGGTGTTCGACCAGGTGCGGGTACCGGCCTCGAACGTGATCCTCGGCCCCGGGCGCGGCTTCGAGATCGCCCAGGGCCGGCTCGGGCCGGGCCGCATCCATCACTGCATGCGCGCGCTGGGCGCCGCCGAACGCGCGCTGGGCCTGCTGTGCAAGCGGGCCGCCTCGCGCACCGCGTTCGGCAAGCCGCTCGCGGCGCTGGGCGGCAATGCCGACATCGTCGCGAACCTGCGCATGGCGATCGACCAGGCGCGCCTGCTGACGCTGAAGGCCGCCTAGACCATCGACACGCAGGGCGTGAAGGCGGCGCTCAGCCTGATTTCGCAGATCAAGGCGGTGGTGCCGGCGGTGGCCCAGCAGGCCGCCGACGCGGCGATCCAGATCCATGGCGGCGCGGGCGTGTCCGATGACGTGCCGCTGACCCACCTGTATGCCTATGCGTGCGTGCTGCGCCTGGCCGACGGGCCCGACGAGGTGCATCGCGGGGTGGTCGCCAAGCTCGAGTTCAAGCGCCAGGCCGGCGAACAGGCGCGCCGCCGCGCCGGAGCCGCAGCATGAGCGGGCTGATCGACGGCGCCCGCGAGGTACGCGACGAGGATCGGCTCGACGCGGCGCGGCTCGACGCCTTCCTGAAGGCGCAGGTGCCGGGCCTGGCGAGCACGCCCGAGATCCGCCAGTTCCATGGCGGCGCCTCGAACCTGACCTACCTGCTCAGCTATCCCGATCGCGAACTGGTGCTGCATCGCCCGCCGGCCGGCGCGAAGGCGGGCTCGGCCTACGACATGCTGCGCGAGGCCGCCGTGATGGTCGCGCTCAAGCCGGTCTATCCCTACGTGCCCGGCATTGTCGCGCGCTGCGACGACGCCTCGCTGATCGGTTCGGAGTTCTACGTGATGGAGCGGCTCGCGGGCGTGATCCTGCGGCGCGACCTGCCGCCCGGGCTCGGGCTCGACGCGGCCGGCACGCGGCGGCTCTGCGAGAGCTTCGTCGAGCGGCTGGTGGAACTGCACGCGGTGGACGCCTCGACGCCCGCGATCGCCGCCTTCGGCCGCAGCGAAGGCTACGTGGCGCGCCAGGTGAGCGGCTGGCGCGAGCGCTGGCAGCGCGTGCTGACCGACGGCACCGATGCCGCCGAGGACGTGACGGGCTGGCTCGAGGCGAGCCGGCCCGCGCGCGACGGGCGGCTCTGCGTGATCCACAACGACTACCGCTTCGACAACGTGGTGCTCGATCCGCAGGACCCGCTGCGCATCGTCGGCGTGCTCGACTGGGAGATGGCCACGCTCGGCGATCCGCTGAGGGACCTGGGCGGCTCGCTCGCCTACTGGGTGCAGGCCGACGACGAAGCGCCGTTCCGCGCGATGCGGCGCCAGCCGACCCATGTGCCGGGTATGATGACGCGCGCCGAGCTGGTGGACCATTACGGCGAGCGCACCGGCACCGAGATCGGCGGTTTCGCCTTCTATGAAGTGTTCGGCCTGTTCCGGCTGATGGGCATCATCCAGCAGATCTACCGCCGCTACGTGCTCGGCCAGACCACCAACCCGGCCTTCGCGGGCTTCGGCGACGCGGTGCGTTACCTGACGCTGCGCTGCCGCGCGCGCATCGAGGCGGCCGGAGCCGGGCGATGAGCGAGATCTTCCTGATCCGCCATGCGCAGGCCAGCTTCGAGGCGGCCGACTACGACTGCCTGTCATCGCGCGGCGAGGCCCAGGCGGGCAAGCTTGGCGCCTGGATGGCGGCGCGCGGCGGCAAGCCTGGCGCGATCGTCACCGGCACGCTGCGTCGTCATGCGCAGACGGCGATGCTGGCCGCGCGCGTGGCCGGCATCGAGTTGCCGATTCGCGTACTGCCCGGTCTCGACGAACTCGATTCCGACCAACTGGTGGCGCGCCTGCGTCCCGAGCTGGCCTCGCGCGAGGCGCTGCTGGCCGAGCTTGGCCGCCTCGGGCGACGCGCGCCGCGCGTTCCAGGCGCTGTTCTCGGCGGCGGTGGCACGCTGGACCTCGGGCGAGGCCGATGGCGACTACACGCTCGCCTGGCCGGCCTTCCGCGCCGGCGTGCTGGCGGCCTGGAACGAGCTCGCGAGCGAGACCGCCGAGGAAATCTGGGTGGTGTCCTCGGGCGGTCCGATCGCCGTGATCGCCGCCCTGCTGGCCGGGGCCGACCTGCGGCGGACCTTCGATTTCGCCTGGCCGCTGGTCAATACCAGCGTGTCGCGGATCCGCACCGGGTGGCGCGGCGCCCAGCTCGTCACCTACAACGCGTGGTCGCATCTCGATACGACCGCCGACGCGTCGCTGGTGACGTATCGCTGATGCCGGCGCGATCCTTCCCACGCTGCCTGCCGCGCGCCGTGCCGCCGCTTCGTGCGCGCAACGGCGCGCGCCATCCCTTCCGTCAACTCCATCGGGACATCCCACGATGACTGCACCCAATCTGTTCGACCTGTCCGGCAAGATCGCCGTCGTCAGCGGCGCGAGCCGCAGCATCGGCGAGGAGACCGCGCGCCTGCTGGCCGCCTTCGGCGCGCACGTGATCGTCGCCAGCCGCCGCCTCGACGACTGCCGGCGCGTGGCCGAGTCGATCGTCGCCGATGGCGGCTCGGCCGAGGCCGCCGCCTGCCATATCGGCGAACTCGAGCAGATCGAGGCGCTCTACGTCGCGATCGACGCCAGGCATGGCCGGCTCGACGTGCTGGTCAACAACGCCGCCGCCAATCCCTATTACGGCCCGATCGTCGATACCGGCCTCGATGCGTTCCAGAAGACCGTCGACGTCAATATCCGCAGCTACTTCTTCATGTCCTCGCACGGCGCGCGCCGGATGGCGGCGGGCGGTGGCGGGGCGATCGTCAACGTGGCCTCGGTCAACGGCGTGATCCCCGGCGACAAGCAGGGCATCTATTCGATCACCAAGGCCGCCGTGATCTCGATGACCAAAGGCCTTCGCGATCGAATGCGCGGCCGACGGCGTGCGCTGCAACGCGCTGCTGCCGGGCCTGACCGACACCAAGTTCGCCTCGGCCCTGACCAAGAACCCGGCCGTGCTCGAGCAGGTGCTGGCCCACGTGCCGATGCGCCGCGTCGCAGCGCCCTCCGAGATGGCCGGCGCGATCCTGTTCCTGGCCGCAGCCGCGTCGAGCTACACCACCGGCGCGGTGCTCAACGTGGACGGCGGTTATCTGTCGGTATAGTGGCGACGCGCGGCGCGAGGGCGCCGCATGCAACGAACAGCAAGGAAGAGAGAACCCATGACGTGATCCGAGGTGAGATATTTCCAAGGGTGTAGGTGAGATATTTGCCTGGACTACCCCGGACAAGACGTGACTTGC
>JAYFRU010000338.1:0-4008 GCA_040946965.1 Burkholderia sp.
TTGTTAACAGGGGCTTCACCCCGGACCGTTGCGCGTAAACGTCACCGTGCCGCGGCTGATTTATGCAACAACGCCCATCCCAGCGTACATTTGCGACGGCCTTGGCCTTATCCTTTTCCCACCTGGGAATGTCGAGATAGAGCCGATCCGGGTTGTTTCCGAAGCGGACCTGTTCTTCCTCGTCAATGCGCCACGTCTCGATTTTTTTCTGCTCGAACCCGTGTGCAGTGTAGAGATCCATCAGGATGTTGCGCAGGCAGGCCTCCTGCTTGTTACCCAGCTTCCGCATCACCTTGTCGAGGGTGTCGAACAGTCCCTGGATCTGACGTTCCGGTCCCCCGAAATGCGGATCCGGGTTCACGCGCAGCGGATTGAACCCGTAATCCGTCTGCTGCGAAAACATCACCGTGCTGGCACCGTCAATCTCGATGTCTCCGTGTACGTCGAAGACATGCACGCGCAGGTCGCGATCGAGCGCGACGGTGTCGGTCATCGAACGGATCAGCTTTTTCAGGTTGTGCGTCTTGCCGGCACCAGACATGCCGACAAACAGCATGTGCGGGTTCACGGCCGTGCGCGAATCCCACTCGATGTACTGTGTCTTGCCTCGCTTGTTTTCGTGGAAATCAATGCCGAAGCGTGCCTTCATTTTTTCTGTACCTCTCGTTGCGTATGCGGTAGTGCCGGCCTGATGGTCAACCTTCTCCGCCCGGCGTCTGAATCCAGATGTCGGGCTCGGGCGTTTCGTAGTCCTGTCGCTTGGCGGCCTTTTCAGCACCGAGGTACTGGCTGTCGGGCTGCGCCGTCTCCATTTCGTGACGGCGCTTCAGCGCAAGCTCCACGCTCAGCTGACGCAGGCTGCGCTCGGCGCCCGCCGGAGCGAAAAAGAGAGCGTTGCGCGCGTCGCCGGTCATCCGGTTAGAGAGTGCGACAGTGGTGTCCGCGAGCGCGGACAACGCAGGAATCGACTGGTACACCTCTTCCAGTACGCGTTCCTCGGGACCGCGCGCACGAATCGTGTCACCAAAAGGGAACAGCTCGATGGACTGCTCGGGGATCTGTAGCCGCTTCATGATGGACTCACGGTATTGGAGTGATCCATCACCTCGGGAGCGGCGACGGGCGACGCATCCAGAATCAGACGGACCATGCGGGACATCAGCGCCTCGTAGGCGCGCTCGATGTGGGCCGTCGGCAAGCCACCGACCCGGTTTTCATGGAGAAAGCGCAGCCGCTCCTGTTCGTCCATCGCGGCAATGCGGCCCACGTCCTTTCGCGCTATCGCGCGAAAGTTCTGCGCGTAAAGGGTGCCGGCACGCTCCAGAAAGATGCGCGTGAACGCGGAGCGGGTTGCGTCGTCGTGAAGACCCGGCGGAAGCAGTTGCGCAAGCGCCGCGTCAGCCAGGCGAGCTACCACTTTCACGCCTGCTTCGACGAGCTGAGCGGGATCGGGATGAAAGTAATCGAAGTTCCCCACGGCGTTGTGCAGTTCGGTCGTAACGGCGAGCAACGCTACGCGGCGCGCAGCGACCATATCCGGCCCCACCGCAGGATCGGCATCCTCCGCCGCATCGACTTCGTCGATAAAGCTGGAGCGATCGACCTCCCGATAAATCCGCATGATCTGATCGACGCTCAGATCGCCGTAGCCGGTGGAATGGGCCAGACGCCATTGCAGTGACACCGTGTCGGCAGCGTATTGCCGCAGTTGGTTTCGCATCGTCGCGCCCCGCTCCCCGGCACCGCGCTCGCCGAGCAAAGGCAGTGCGGCGTTCGCAAGATCCGCCGCGCGGGCAAGCAGCGTTCGGGTGGCCGTGTCGATCGCTGCATCGTCGCTATCACCTCCCGGCGAGACGGCAACGGCGAGGATGACGGCGGATACCACCTTCATGACCGTGCAGGCCTTGCGCCCTGCCGCGCTCATGTCGGGACCACTCTCTGCGCCCTCAATCGCGCGATCAGCCGCGTGCGCCGAAAAAGCATCTTTCGCGGGCGCCACGTGCGAAGCGATCCGAAGGTCGCTTCCGGAAGGAGTCGTAGAGGCAGTGTCGGCAGTAGTGATCGGCGTAGACATTCAGGTTCCGAAAAATTCAGGAAATCCGTTGCCGGACGAGGCATCAGTTTATCAAAGTAGAGTAGAATTTGCGCGTCTAATGAGGAAATCATGCGCTATGTAATCGCAAAAAGATTTTGTTTTTCTATCCAAACGCATCATCGCATGCGTCGACTTCCTGAAATGGACGTCCACGTTCGGGGAGGGCACCATCGGCCAGATCGAGGAGCCCATGCGGGGAATGCAGATCTCGCCTGCGATGTCGGACGTGTTCGGTTTCGCGCGCGACGAGGTTGGCCTGATGCTCGCGATGGATGCGTCCGAAGCTCCGTGGCTCGAAGACCTTCCGGTCAGCGCCGCAATTCACGGCTACGACCGGCGTCCGAACTTGCTGCTCGTGACCGAGGCAACGCCGGTGATGGACCTTGAACTTCCGCAGATGGGCATCGAGATTTATGTGCCCCTCTCGCGACAGCCATCACTCGATGCGGAGTCGCTGCTTGGCTTCTGTCTGGTGCGGAACGGCGTGCCGGAACGCGTGGGCCGCATTGTGCCGCTGCATACGCCCGAGAGCTGGGCGAGCCAGGGCGGTGCGGCGAAGGCGCGGTCCGGCAGCTTTTTCGCGGCGAGCTAAGCCATCATGCTTTCCCCTGCCAGGCTGACCTGCGCCCTTCTCCTTCTGGCCGGTGCTGCCGCGCGAAGCGCGCACGCTGGCGAACTGGACGCGCTGATCGTTAGTTGCGCTCCACTGGTAAGCCCCATAACGATGGGCAAGCTCGTTCGCGTCGAGTCAAGCGGGCACCTGTTCGCGGTATCGGACGACGGCCCCGCCAATCTGCCGTGGAGCCAGCGCAAGCGAATGCTCCACAGCTTCACCCCGTCAACCATGCCGGAGGCCGTCGCAATCGCGCGACGTCTACACGACACAGGGCATCTATTTGGCGTCGGGCCCGCACAGGTCAGCAGCCGGAATTTCGCGCGTTTCGGTCTATCAATCGAAGCCGCGCTTGACCCGTGCACAAACCTGCGAGTCGGCAGCCAGATCCTCACCGCGTTTTACCTTGACGCGCGCCGCACGCGGCCCGACCCGGCCGAGGCGGTGCTGGCTGCTATCTCGGCCTACAACACGGGGAACTTCGTCGACGGGTTCTACAACGGCTACGTGAACAAGGTGGTTTCCGCAGGGCAAGGAATGGTTCCGGCACTCGCGAGCCAGTACGACAGCCGCCTGCCGCAAGGCCCGCGCGAGGCTGATTTCGGCGATTACACGGCCTCTCCGTATGGCATGCCCTATGGAGCAGCCCCGTACCAGCGAGGGACCGTTCGCATGGTGCGCCCGCCGGAAATGCTTAGCCGCAAGATCTCTGTCCTTCAAGTCTCAACGGAGTAGAGCAACATGGTGTATGCTGCCGCGATCGGGTTGTTGATCCTTCAGTTTCTGATCCAGATGGTCCTGCACGACCGGAGCGACACGACGGATGCGCTTGCAGCCGCATCCGTCGGCGACAGCATGGTCATCTTCGACAACTATGCAGCCGCCTATGCCGAGCAGCATCCCTCCTTCACTGCTGCTTGCGCGTTCTGGAGATGGGCCTCGGCACGTTTCAGCAGATCCTCCGGAGACTTCAAGTCAAGATCATCTCCCAGGTCGACACCGAACACTGCTTCGATCATGGACTTCATCCCGCCGACCTCTGCTGCAAGCTGGTTCTCGTAGTTGGTGGGACTGTATTTATCGTAGACGGATTTCAGTGCCTGGTCTTCATTTTCGCTGTCTCGAATCAGATCGCCAGCCAACTCAACGATGACAAGCGCGACCTTCCGGCGCTCTGTTTTCGTGAGTTGTTCATAGACATCATCAAGGCGATACACCATCCGAAGGGCGTTGTTGCATAAATCGAGCATGAGGACGGAGTAGCCCACGTGGTGATGATTGCAGGCGATGCGAACGGATT
>JAYFRU010000339.1:0-4002 GCA_040946965.1 Burkholderia sp.
GTGCTCACGCATATCGCCGATCACAAGATCTCTCGCATCGACGAACTGCTGCCCTGGAACGTCGCGAAGCTGCTACCAGTGGTCCCGGCCGAGTCGAGCTGGTCCAATCTCTGCCTGCGGGAGGCATAGCCTGCCGCGCTCCGCGCCGCATGTCCAGAAAATTTTAGACGCCCTCACACCACTACGCTTACGTACCAGCGCGCCTCGGCGCTGCTGCGCGAGACGCTCGGCTGATTCGCCTCGCCGGAAACGACAAAGGCCGCGCTGGACGCGGCCTTTGTCATTGAGCACCGACTCGGGACGAGCGCATCGAAATGCCTCGCCATGCCGTTCCTTCAATTCATTTTCATGCGCTGCAGCTTGTTGTAGAGCGTCTTCGGGCTGATGCCGAGCAGGGCGGCCGCGCGGTGCCGCGTGCCGCCGACCGCGTCGAGCGTGGCGCGGATCAGCAGGTCCTCGACGTCCGACAGCGGCGTGCCGACACGCACCTGCACGCTGCTGTGCCGTTGAGCGCGGCGCCCGGCACAAACACGCCGTCGTTGACGCGCAGCGCCTCGATGAAATCGCCCGAGGCCTCGTAGGCCAAGCGCACGCGCTCGCGCAGCTCGCAGACGTTGCCGGGCAATTCGTAGGCCAGGCATTCGCACACGAAATCAGGCGCGATGCGCTTGTCGACGGCGCCCAGGCCGGCCTGGCGCGCTTCGTGGTTGAGATCGTCGACGAAGGATTCGTCGATCTGCAGCATGTCGTCGTCGCGCTCGCGCAGCGACGGCAGCGCGCGCGAGGTGGCGTCCAGGCGCAGCCAGAGGTCCTCGCGCAGGATGCCGTTGTCGAGTGCCTCGCGAGCCGGGAGGCGCGAGGTCGCGATCAGCCGGAAGTCGGTCGCGATCTCGGTCGAGCCGCCGATGCGCATGAAGGCTTGCGAGTCGAGCGCGCGCAGCAGCGCTTCCTGGATCGACAGCGGCAGCGAGGTGATGTCCTTGAGCAGCAGGGTGCCGCCGCTGGCCTGCTCGAACAGAGGCTCGGCTCGCGCCGCTCGGCGCCGCCGTAGGTGCCGCGCTCGCGGCCGAACAGCATGCTCTCGATCACGATGCTGCCGAGTTCGAGCACGCGCGGCAGCTGCAGCGCGGCGCGACAGTCGAACTTGATGAACGGGCCCTTGCGGCGCCGGCTCAGGTCGTGCAGCGCGCGGGCGGCGGCTTCTTTGCCGGTGCCGGCCTCGCCCCACAGCAGCACGGCGGCCTCGCTGCGCGCATTGCGCTCGATCATGTCGTAGGTGTGCTGGATCGCGTCGCTGCGGCCGATCAGGGGGCCGAAGCGGCCGAGCCGGCGCAGCGTGGCGCGCGGCGACTGCACTTCCTCGATCAGCTCGTAGGGGCGCGGAATCCGCGCCAGCAGGCTGCGCAGCTGCGGGATGTTGACGGGCTTGAGCAGGTAATCCCAGATGCCATGCCGCAGCCCCTCGGTCGCGCTCTCGACGGTGGCATTGCCGGTCAGCACGATCACCGACAGGCCGCCGTTCGGCTGCTGCGGTTGCGGCAAGTGCTGGAGCAGGTCGAAGCCGCTGCCGTCCGGCAGGTTCAGGTCGACCAGCACCACGTCGGGGATGGTCCGCGCCGGCGCGGCGCGGGCCTCGGCGAGCGAGGTGGCCGTGTCGACCGTGAAGCCGTCCGCAGCGAGCAGCGCCGTCAGGCCGGACAAGCTGTTGGGATCGTCTTCGACTATGAGGGCGTGTGGCATGGTGTGCGGAATGTTCAAAGGGCGGCCGTACGTGATGGGCGTGTGCGCTTTATTGTTCGATCAGAGTTGGAATTTTATGCCCCTCAGCGTCGATAGCGTACGGTATTTGCGGTTGAAAGCAAAAGAGTTACCGAAGATACAAATTGATGCTTTTTCTGTATGACGACGCATTGGCTTTTGTGCATCGCGGCTTTCGCGCAATAATCTGGCTCCGAAAAAGGGAGAACGCCTCGAAGGGCGCCTTTTCAAGCCGTTTGCGCGAACTTATGCGCGGCTGCGGTATTCGTTGGTGCGCGTGTCGATTTCGATCTTGTCGCCGGTGTTGCAAAAGAGCGGCACTTGCAGTTCATAGCCGGTGGCGATCTTGGCGTTCTTCAGCACCTTGCCCGACGAGGTATCGCCCTTGACGGCCGGTTCCGTGTAGGTGATCTCGCGCACGATGACAGTCGGCAGATCGACCGAGATCGCCTTCTCGTTATAGAACACGACTTCGCAAGCCATGCCGTCTTCGAGGTAGTTCAGCGCGTCGGCCATCATTTCCGCTTCGACTTCGTACTGGTTGTAGTCGGCGTCCATGAACACGTACATCGGATCGGCGAAGTACGAGTAGGTCACTTCCTTGCGGTCGAGCACCACCACGTCGAACTTGTCGTCGGCCTTGTACACGGATTCCTGGCCTGCGTTGGTCAGCAGGTTCTTCAGCTTCATCTTGACGACGGCGGAATTGCGGCCCGACTTGTTGTATTCGGCCTTCGCGACGACCCACGCATCGCTGCCGACCATCACGACGTTGCCTACGCGGAGTTCTTGTGCGGTTTTCATATCAAAACTGTCCTGTGCAAAAAATTTGTCCTGATGTTGCGCAACGGCCGACAACGCAGGCGAGAGCGGTGGGGCCCGGGGCTGGCCGATCCCGCCCGGGCGCCTGGAGGACACCGGGGCCGGAACGCGCTTGCGTGGCTTGCGTGGCTTGCGTGTTGCGTGGTCCGCCGTTGGATAGTCGCTTATTTTAACTGAGTTTTTGTGAATTCCGCCAGATTTCCAGCGAGATCGCCGACCGCCGCCAGTTGCTCCGCCCAGGCGTCGGCGCGCGCCTGGAAGGCGGCGCGGTGGGCAATGAAATCGGCCCAGTCCGGCGTGCCCGCGCCGTTCCAGGCGTGCCAGAAGCGCGCGGCGGCGTCGCGCGCGGGCTTGGGCAGGTCCGCGGTGAGATGGGCCAGGGCTGCATCGAGCTTGGACAGGTGCGCGTCGTCGCCCTGCGGGTAGATATGCCAGACGAATGGCTTGCGCGCCCATTGCGCGCGGACGAAGGAATCCTCGCCGCGCACGAAGTTCAGGTCGCTGGCCCAGAGCAGGGCATCGTAGCCGGGCTGGGCGACGAAGGCCAGGCCATGGGCGCTGAGCCGTCCAGCCGTGGTCCGGCTGCCGGCGCCGAAGCGTTCCAGGCCGAAGAAAGCGGCGATTTCCGGGCAAATGCGGCCCTCCGGCACCAGCAGCACGACCGGCAGCTCGCCGTCGCGCCATTGTTCGAGCAGCGGGCCGAGCGCGGGATTCTCGTAGGCGAACAGCGAGATCACGCAGGCCTCGCGGGCCGGCACCGGACCGCCGGTGGCGCCCTGCCACCAGGCTTCGCGCGCTTCGACCGAGACCTCGAAGGCCTCGCGGCGCGCGTCGAGGCCGGCCTCCTTGAGCACGCCGCCGGTGCCGGCGCCGAGCCCGGGGAAGAAGAAGCTCTTGAGCAGGGCATGGCGCGGATGCGGCGAGGGGCGCTGGTGAAAATCGGCGACCCAGTCCTCGGCGCTCAGGTATTCGAGATTGATCCAGACCGGCGCGCGCTCGCGGCGCGTCATCGCGGCCACGTACTCGGCCGGCAGCTGGCAGCCGAAGGCCTCGACCACCACGTCGGCGATCGCCAGCGTGTCGCCGGCACGGACCGGTTCGCCCCAGTGCTCGATGGCGATGCCCTCGACGTGCTGGCGCCTGGCGGTGGGATCGACCGCCGGCGCCAGGCGCGCGAAGGTATGCAGGTCGTCGACGATCAGGCGCAGCTGCCAGCCGTGCTCGCGCGCAAGCTGGGTGGCCAGGCGCCAGCAGACGCCAATGTCGCCGAAGTTGTCGACCACGGTGCAGAAGATATCGCAGGCGATCGGCTCGGCAAGGGCGGCAGCCTCAGGGATAGGAGGCATCAAGGTAGGCCGCTGCGCGGCGACTAAAAGCGCGGGAGCGCCCAGACTCACGCACGAAGAAGGCCGAAGGTGCGCG
>JAYFRU010000340.1:0-4001 GCA_040946965.1 Burkholderia sp.
GGCTGCCCTGGAAACTCGGCAAGCCCGTCCGCAAGCCGCAGGCGTAAGCGCTAGCCGATCAGCCGCCGTGGCGCAAGATCGCCGAGGGCGCGCCGCCGGCCCTGATCGAAAACGAGATCGGCGGCGACGTGGTGGAGATCTACGGCCCCGATCCGCGAGCCCTACGCGAGCAGCTGGCCGGCCTCGCCTCGCGCGCCGAGATCAGCGGCGAAACGCTGTTCTGCTATGCCGACGATCCGGCGCCGCTGATCCAAGCCTTGCGGGGCCGCGCCGAGCTGCGCTACCTGCATCGCCCGGCCAATCTCGAGGATGTGTGCCTGCGGCTCACCGGCCGCGACATGCAGGACTGAACGATCGATGGATACCCGCCACCGCGCCGCCCCCGTCACCCATGCGAGCCCGCAGCCGGGCTCGCGCTTCGCGATCGCCCTGCCCGCCAATGCCGTCAACTGGATGGCCGTCTGGCGCCGCAACTACCTGGTCTGGAAGAAACTGCCTTCGCCTCGATAATCGGCAATCTCGCCGATCCGATGATCTATCTGTTCGGGCTGGGGCTCGGCCTGATGGTCGGCCATGTCGGCGGCGTGTCCTACATCGCCTTTCTCGCGGCCGGCACGGTCGGCTCGAGCGTGATGATGTCGGCCAGTTTCGAGGCAATATATTCGGGATTTTCGCGCATGCACGTGCAGCGCACCTGGGAAGCGATCATGCATACGCCGCTCGCGCTTGGCGACATCGTGCTCGGCGAGATCGTCTGGGCCGCCAGCAAGGCCATGCTGTCCGGCACCGCCATCATGCTGGTGGCCAGCGTGCTCGGTTATGCCTCGTTTCCCTCGCTGCTGGTCGCGCCGCCCGTGATCGCGCTCGCCGGGCTCGCCTTCGCGAGCATCGCGATGGTGGTGACGGCGATCGCGCCGTCCTACGACTTCTTCATGTTCTACCAGACCCTGGCGCTCACGCGATGCTGCTGCTCTCGGGCGTGTTCTTCCCGGTCTCGCAGCTGCCGGCGCTGGCCCGGCACGCCGCGCACGTGCTGCCGCTGGCCAATGCCGTCGACCTGATCCGCCCCGCGATGCTGGGGCGGCCCGCCGAGGACATTGCCCTCCATGCGGGCATCCTGGCCGCCTACGCGCTGGGCGGTTTCGTGCTGTCCGCCTGGCTGTTCCGGCGGCGCATGATGCGCTGAACGCCGTGCCTGCCGTGCCCCTCGCGGCGCCCGGCATCGCTGCCGGCGCCGCGCGCCCGCGCTCAGGCGTCGTCGTCGCCCCAGGGCATCTCGACGTCGGTCAGGAACGCCACGGTGGCGATCGGGCCGCCTTCATGACGGCCGAGCTTGCCGTCGGCACGATGCCATTCGACCCGGAACATGGTGCTCGGATCGTCGGCCATCAGGTAGACCGAGCGCAGCTCTTCCTCGTCCGCCTCCTCGACGGGACCGTCGAACGAGACGCGCATCCGCTGCGGCCACAGGCCATTGGCCGGATCATAGATGCGCTCGCCCTGCGGAATGTCGATGCTGGCCTCGACGCCGATGGTCGAGGATGCCTCGATGATCATCTTGCCGAGCGCGTTCAACACGGCCGTCGCACGCGCGGAATTGGCCTGGCGGATCGCGAGGTCGCCCCGCGTCAATGCCTGTTCGAGTTTTGGGTGAATCTTCTGTTGCTTCATGCGTAATCCTGATTGCTTCGGGGAATGCCGCCGCGACCTCGCGACGGCGGTCGAATCTTCATGTTCATGCCCAGTAGCACGACGGCGCAAACCCTCATCGCCACCGGCCGGCTTCTCAGAAGCCGAGCGCCACGGCCGCGAATCCACCCGCGATGCCGAAGGCGACCACCAGCACCGCGACCAGCAGCAGCGTGCGCGACGGGAACGAGCGCCACAGCATCGCCAGCGAGGGCACACTGACGGGCGGCAGCGTCATCAGCAGCGCTGCGGCCGGGCCGACGCCCACGCCCACGCCGAGCGCGAGCATCGCCTGCACGATCGGCACCTCGCCGGCGGTCAGGATCACGAACAGCATCCCGGCCAGCGCGAAGGCGACGATCCACAGCACCGCATTGCCGACGTCGGCGCCGACGTGCGGGAACAGCCAGGCGCGCGCCGCGCCGAGCAGCAGCACCAGCACGATGTACTCGGGGATCAGGCGCAGCGTCATGCGCGCCAGCAGCTTGATCCAGCGGACGAAGGCATTGCCCTCCACCGGCTGCCCGGCGGCCAGCCGCGCCAGCGTGGCCTCGTCGACCGGCCGCGCGTCGCCGGCAGCCAGGCGATTCAGCAGGTAGCCGATGCCGAACACCATCACCACGCCGAACACCACCCGCAGCGCCGTCCATTGCCAGCCGAGCACGAAACCCATGAACACCAGCGTGGCCGGGTTCAGCACCGTGTTGCCGAGCCAGAACGCCACCGCGCCGCCCGGCGAAGCCTGGCGCGCGCGCAGGCCGGCCACCACCACCGGCGCCGCGCAGCAGGTGCACATCATGCCCGGCAGGGACAGCAGGCCGCCCGCCACCACGCTGCCGAAGCCGGTGCGGCCCAGCAAGCGGGCGATCGCGCGCGCCGGCAGCAGCGCCTGGATCGCCGAACCGAGCAGCAGGCCCAGCACCATCGCCTGCCAGATCGCCTTGCCGTAGGCCTAGGCGTAGTCGAGCGCGGCCTGCCACGACGGCGAGGGAGCGCTGGCGGCGCTGCCCATCAGGATCGATTGCCCGATCGAATGATGTTCGGCCGCCACGAAGGCGCGGTGGTAATACGGCGACCACTTCACATAAAAGAGCCCAACGATCGCGATCAGCGCGAATGTCGCCCAGCCAAGCGCCGGGGAGGAGGTGGTGGAGCGATTCGTGTTCATGTACGTCGCGGCGTGCGGATTCGTTGTCGATGGCAGGCTCGCTCAGGCCGTCCTGCCAGGGCTCGGCGTGCGGTGGCGCTCAGGCGCCCGGCAGCGCCGGCCGCCGATTGCGCCGGATGCACAGCGAAATGCGGATTATCGCATGCGGCACGCATCCGGCGACGCTGCGACGCACTCGATGTCGATCGCCGCGACGTGTCGGCGGCGTCGGGCCGCCCGGCCAAGGCCGCCGCCCCAGCGGCTCAGCGCGAGGCGAAGGTATCGCAGTCGCGCAGGTCGCCGCGCTGCATGCTGCGGCGCAGCCACGCCACGCGCTGCTCGCTGGTGCCGTGCGTGAACGCATCTGGCACCACATAACCCTGGCTGCGGCGCTGAAGGGTGTCGTCGCCGATCGCGGCGGCCGTCTTCAGGCCCTGCTCGAATTCGCCCGGCTCGATCAGCTGCCGGTTGGCCTGCTGCGCCTGGTAGGCCCACACGCCGGCGAAACAGTCGGCCTGCAGCTCGAGCCGCACCGACAGCCGGTTCGCCTGCGTCTCGGTCAGACGCTGGCGCGCCGCATCGACGCGATCCGAAATGCCCAGCAATTTCTGGACATGATGGCCGACCTCGTGCGCGATCACGTAGGCCTGCGCGAAATCACCGCCCGCGCCGAATTTCTGGCGCAGTTCGTCGTAGAAACCGAGATCGATATAGACCTTGCGATCCGCCGGGCAGTAGAACGGCCCCATCGCGGTTTGGCCGGTGCCGCAGGCGGTCGGCGTTGCGTGCTCGAACATCACCAGGGTAGGCGGGGAATAGTCGCGGTGAAGCTGGCTCGGGAAGATGCCGGACCAGGTGCGCTCGATATTGCCGAGCACCTTGCGGGTGAAGACGGCGCGCGGATCGTCGCGCCCCGCGTTCGCTTGCGGGTTGGCCGAAGGCGCCGGCGCCTGGCCCGCGTGCTGGCCTTGCAGCATCGCCGCGCCCTGCAGCACCACGCGCGGATCGATGCCGAACAGGTAGGAGCCGGCCAGCGCGACCACGATCGTGCCGATGCCGATCGTCGCGCCTCGCCCTGATCCGCCGAAAAGGGCTATCCATTGAGCTCCACCTGAGCGATCATCGCAGGGTGAACGAGTTTCAATCATCCCCTCTTGGGGGCATC
>JAYFRU010000341.1:0-3988 GCA_040946965.1 Burkholderia sp.
GGCAAGTCACGTCTTGTCCGGGGTAGTCCAGGCAAATATCTCACCTACACCCTTGGAAATATCTCACCTCGGATCACGACGGCGGCCGGATCGTCAACCTGTCGTCGAGCGTGGTCGGCCTGTACCAGCCGAACTACGGCGTCTACGCGGCCAGCAAGGCCGGCGTGGAGGCGATGACCCACGTGCTGGTCAAGGAACTGCGCGGGCGCAACATCACCGTCAACACCGTCGCGCCGGGGCCGACCGCCACCCAGCTGTTCCTCGACGGCAAGCCGCAGGAGCTGGTCGACCGGATCGCCGCGGCAGCCCCCCTCGAACGCCTGGGCACGCCGGAGGACATCGCCAACGCGGTGGCCATGCTGACCGGCCAGGACGGCGCCTGGATCAACGGCCAGACCATCCGCGTCAACGGCGGGATCATCTGAAGGCCGCGCCGCCCCGCATTCCATCGACCCCGAACTCTCTCATACGAACAGGACGACATCATGAAAAAGACCATCCTCATCACCGGCGCCTCGAGCGGTTTCGGACGCCTCGCCGCCGAGGCGATGGCGACCTCGGGCCACATCGTCTATGCCTCGATGCGCGACATCGCCGGGCGCAACGCGCCGCAGGCGGCCAGCCTCGCCGAGCATGCGAAACGACACGGCGTCGACCTGCGCAGCGTCGAGCTCGACGTGCAGTCGCAGGAATCGGTGGACCGCGCCGTCGAGCAGGTGATCGCCGCGACGGGCCGCATCGACGTGATCGTGCACAACGCCGGCCACATGGCCTTCGGCCCGGCCGAGGCCTTCACGCCGGAGCAGTACGCGCATCTGTACGACGTCAACGTGCTGAGCACGCAGCGCGTGAACCGGGCGGTGCTGCCGCATCTGCGCCGCCAGCGCGAGGGCCTGGTGATGTGGGTGTCGAGCAGCAGCGTGACGGGCGGCACGCCGCCCTACCTGTCGCCCTACTTCGCCGCCAAGGCCGCGATGGACACGGTGGCGGTGCTCTATGCGCGCGAGCTGAGCCGCTGGGGCATCGAGACCTCGATCATTGTGCCGGGCGCCTTCACCGCCGGCACCAACCACTTCGCGCATTCGGGCGTGCCGGCCGACAAGGCGGTCGAGGCCGAGTACGAGGCCGGCCCCTATGCCGGCTACGGCGAGAAGATCCAGCAGGCCTTCGCGGCGATCGTGCCGGCCGACGCCGACGCGGGCCTGGTCGCCAAGGCGATGGCCGAGGTGGTGGACCAGCCCTTCGGCAAGCGCCCGTTCCGCGTCCATATCGATCCGACCGAGGACGGCGCGAATGTCGGCTTCGCGGTGATCGACCGGCTGCGCAACGAGATGCTGCATCGGGTCGGGATGGGCGACCTGCTGGTGCCCCGGGCGCTTGCGTGAGGACGCGGCGCACGCCATGCGCGGCGCGCGGGGATGTTCTCCGCCGCCGTGCATCGCGAATGAAATCGCGAACAAAAAAAAGCCGTTCAACCAAGAGTGTTGAACGGCGCTCAGAGTGGAATCCCGTTGACGTGATCAACGTTAAGCGCATCATACGAGCGCGCATTTTGCGTCGCATCGGGAGTTCCCCTACAGATCGAAATCCGCGCGGGAAACCCCGTTCGTGCCTCGCCAGCCCGGCATGTCGAAACGGCCGGCACGTCACGAAAAAGACATCTCGCGGGCCACGCTAGGCCGCCATCTCCCCCGCCTCGAAGAACGACAGGATCTCGCCGAGCAGCGCCTCGGGCGCCTCCTCCGGGATGTAGTGCCCACAGTCGAGCGCGCGGCCGCTGACGTCGCGCGCCACCGCCCGCCATTCCTCCAGCGGATCGAAGCAGCGCGCCACCACGCCCTGGGCGCCCCACAGCACGCGCAGCGGGCAGGCCAGCTTGGTGCCGCGTTCGAGGTCGGCGCGATCGTGCTCGAGATCGATGGTGGCCGAGGCGCGGTAGTCCTCGCACATCGCATGCACGGCGCCGGGCTGGCGCAGGGCATGGCGATAGGCCTCGAGCGCCTCGGGCGTGAACGGCGCGAGGCCCGCCGAGCGGCCGCCCATCACGCGCTCCACGTACGCGTCGGGATTCGCGCCGATCAGCGTCTCGGGCAGCGGTGCCGGCTGGATCAGGAAGAACCAGTGGAAGTAGGCGGTGGCGAAGGCGCGGTCGGTCTTCTCGTACATCGCCAGGGTGGGCGCGATGTCGAGCAGCATCATGCGCTCGACCGCGTCGGCATGATCGAGCGCCAGGCGGTGCGCGACGCGCGCGCCGCGATCGTGCGCGCAGACGCAGAAGCGTTCGTGGCCGAAGTGGCGCATCACGGCCAGCAGGTCGGCGGCCATCGCGCGTTTCGAATAACTGGCGTGGCCGGGTTCGCCCGGCGGCTTGGCCGAGGCGCCGTAGCCGCGCAGGTCGGTGGCGATCACGCAGAAGTGCCGGGCCATCGCGCCGGCCACGCGATGCCAGATGCGGTGGGTCTGAGGATGACCGTGCAGCAGCAACAGCGGCGGCCCTGCCCCTCCCTTGACGCCGAAGATCTCGACGTCCTGCGCTGTCGTCACGGAGAACGGCAAGAACTCGTCTAGCGGCATGGCGATGTCTCACTGATCGAATAGTTGTAGCCGCCATTGTAGGAGCCGGCCCCGCGCCGCCAAGCCGCGACGGGGCGCAAACCGTAGAAGCGAGGATTCATTCGATACGAACGTTCGGCTCGTGGTTCTACAATCGCACGACCGTTCGCATTAATGTGCGACGACCGGCCCGCGCCGTCCCGGCCGGTGCGCGACGCGCGCGGCGCGCCGCCTCGCTACACTCATGTGGCCGCCCGTGCCTCGCGCGGGCCCAGACAGATCCAGGAGACTTCGCCATGGCCTTGCCCGCCGTCCTTCAGCGCCTGTCGCTGCCCGTCATCGCCTCGCCGATGTTCATCGTCAGTTACCCCGAGCTGGTGCTCGCGCAGTGCAAGGCAGGCATCGTCGGCTCGTTTCCGGCCCTGAACGCGCGCCCCGCCGAGCTGCTTGACAGCTGGCTCACGCAGATCGAGGACGAGCTGGCCGCGCATCGCGAACGGCATCCGGAAGCGCTGATCGGCCCGATCGCGGTGAACCAGATCGTCCATCAGTCGAACGTGCGGCTCGAGCACGACGTGCGCGTGTGCGTCGAGCACCGCGTGCCGATCTTCATCACCAGCCTGCGCGCTCCGGCGCCCGAGATCGTGCAGGCGGTGCACAGCTACGGCGGCATCGTGCTGCACGACATGATCAACCTGCGCCACGCCGAGAAGGCGCTGGAAGCCGGCGTGGACGGCCTGATCCTGGTGGCGGCCGGCGCCGGCGGCCATGCCGGCACCACCTCGCCGTTCGCGCTGGTGGGCGAGGTGCGCAAGCGTTTCGACGGCCCCATCGTGCTGTCGGGCTCGATCGCCAACGGCGGCTCGATCCTGGCCGCCCAGGCAATGGGCGCCGACCTCGCCTACATGGGCACGCGCTTCATCGCCACCCGCGAGGCGCATGCGGTGGACAGCTACAAGCAGGCGATCGTCGACGCGAAATCGGCCGACATCATCTATACCAACCTGTTCACCGGCGTGCACGGCAACTACATCCGCGAGAGCATCGTCAATGCCGGGCTCGATCCGGACGCGCTGCCCGAGGCCGACAAGTCGAAGATGAACTTCGGCTCCGACAAGGCGATGGCCTGGAAGGACATCTGGGGCGCGGGCCAGGGCGTGGGCCTGATGGACGACGTGCCGAGCGTGGCCGAGCTGGTCGCGCGCCTGAAGGGCGAATACGACGAGGCGCGCGCGCGGCTCGGGATTGGCGCCTGAGGCCTGAGCACGGCCCGCGCGGTATCGCGCGCGATACCGCGCGCCTGGAACGACAACGCCGACCCGAGGTCGGCGTTTTGCATGCCTGGACGGAACGGCGTTGTTGCATAAATCGAGGATAAGGACGGAGTGACCTCCATGTTGTCGACCGCAGGCGATAGGGACGGACTGCGGGCGGG
>JAYFRU010000342.1:0-3982 GCA_040946965.1 Burkholderia sp.
CCCCCCCCCCCCCCCCCCCCCCCCCCCCCCCCCCCCCCCCCCCCCCCCCCCCCCCCCCCCCCCCCCCCCCCCCGCTTCGCGCATCCGGACCAACCTTCGGATGCGCGCCCACCGCAGCCGACAGAAGCCGTGGCGTCAGAAGAACAGCGGGTTAATAATAATTTCTTTCAAAAAAGTTACTTTGTTAGACTGGCAAAGCTTAGCCCTAGGAGATACCAGATGAATTTCAATAAAGCGCTGCTGCTGGCCGCCGCTCTCACCACGTTTGCCGGCGGTGCCATGGCGCAGGAAACGGGAACCCTGAAGAAGATGAAGGACACCGGCGTGATCGCGCTCGGCCACCGCGAATCGTCGATCCCGTTTTCGTACTACGACCAGAACCAGAAGGTGGTTGGTTACGCGCGTGACTTCCAGATGAAGGTCGTCGACGCGGTCAAGAAGAAGCTGAACCTGCCCAACCTGCAGGTCAAGGACATTCCCGTCACCTCGCAAAACCGCATCCCGCTGGTGCAGAACGGCACCGTCGACATCGAGTGCGGCTCGACCACCAATAACCTCGATCGCCAGAAGCAGGCCGCCTTCTCGACCACCTACTTCGTGATCGGCACGCGCCTGATGACGTCCAAGGATTCGGGCGTGAAGGACTTCGCCGACCTGAAGGGCAAGACCGTGGTGACCACCGCCGGCACCACCTCCGAGCGTCTGCTGCGCGCCATGAACAACGACAAGCAGATGGGCATGAACATCATCAGCGCGAAGGATCACGGCGAATCGTTCCAGACGCTGGAGACGGGCCGCGCGGTCGCGTTCATGATGGACGACGCGCTGCTGGCCGGCGAACGCGCCAAGGCGAAGAAGCCCGACAACTGGGTGATCGTCGGCACGCCGCAATCGGAAGAAGCCTACGGCTGCATGATGCGCAAGGACGATCCGGCCTTCAAGGCGGTGGTGGACGGCGCGATCACCGATCTCGAGAAATCGGGCGAGGCGGCCAAGCTCTACGCCCCCTGGTTCGAGAAGCCGATCCCGCCGAAGGGGCTGAACCTGAACTTCCCGCTGTCGGATTCGATGAAGAAGCTGTACGCGAACCCGAACGACAAGGCGCTCGACTGAGTTTCGCGGGTCACCACCCCACGCTCTCACGCAACGGAAGAGGCATGTGCTTCTTCCGTTTCTTTTTGCCGGAGTCTTGTCCATCATGTCTTACCACTGGAACTGGGGCATCTTCCTGAGCCCCGTTTCGACGGGCGAGCCGACCACCTATCTCGGTTGGCTGCTGTCGGGCTTCTGGGTGACGATCAAGGTCTCGCTCGCCGCCTGGGTGATCGCGCTGATCGTCGGCTCGCTGTTCGGCGTGCTGCGTACCGTCCAGGATCGTCGCCTGTCCGCGATCGGCACGCTGTACGTGTCGATCTTCCGAAACATCCCGCTGATCGTGCAGTTCTTCGTCTGGTACCTGGTGGTGCCCGAGCTGCTGCCCGCCTCGATCGGCACCTGGATCAAGCAACTGCCGCCGGGCACGCAGTTCTTCACCGCCTCGATCGTCTGCCTGGGGCTGTTCACCGGCGCGCGCGTGTGCGAGCAGGTGCGCTCGGGCATCAATGCGCTGCCCAAGGGCCAGCGCGCTGCGGGCCTAGCGATGGGCTTCACCGAATGGCAGACCTATCGCTACGTGCTGCTGCCGGTGGCCTACCGGATCATCGTGCCGCCGCTGACCTCCGAGTTCCTGAACATCTTCAAGAACTCGGCGGTGGCTTCCACGATCGGCCTGCTCGACCTGTCCGCGCAGGCGCGGCAGCTGGTCGACTACACCGCGCAGACCTATGAGTCCTTCATCGCGGTGACGCTCGCCTACGTGATCATCAACCTGGTCGTGATGGCCTTCATGCGCTGGGTCGAGGCGAAGACGCGCCTGCCCGGCTATATCGGAGGCAAGTGATGCACGATTTCGACTGGAGTGGAATTCCGGGGGCGCTGCCCTCGCTGTGGACCGGCGCGATCGTCACCCTGCAGATCACCGTGCTGGCGATCGTGGTGGGCATCGTCTGGGGTACGCTGCTGGCGTTGATGCGGCTGTCGGGCGTCAAGCCGCTGCAATGGTTCTCGCGGCTCTACGTCACGGTGTTCCGCTCGATCCCGCTGGTGATGGTGCTGCTGTGGTTCTTCCTGATCGTGCCGCAGGTGCTGCAGGGCGTGCTCGGGCTGTCGCCGACCATCGATATCCGGCTCGCCTCGGCGGTGATCGCGTTCTCGCTGTTCGAAGCCGCGTATTATTCCGAGATCATCCGCGCCGGCATCCAGACGGTACCGCGCGGCCAGGCGAACGCGGCGTTCGCGCTCGGCATGAGCTACGGGCAGGCGATGCGTCTCGTGATCCTGCCGCAGGCCTTCCGGGCGATGGTGCCGCTGCTGCTCACGCAGGCGATCGTGTTGTTCCAGGACACCTCGCTGGTCTACGTGATCAGTCTCGCGGACTTCTTCCGCACCGCCACCAACATCGGCGATCGCGACGGTACCAGCGTCGAGATGGTGTTGTTCGCGGGTGCCTGCTATTTCGTCGTGTGTGTGCTCGCCTCCGCACTCGTCAAGGGTCTCCAGAAAAAGGTCACAAGATGATTTCCATCAAGAATGTTTCGAAGTGGTACGGCCAGTTTCAGGTGCTGACCGACTGCACGACGGAAGTGAAGAAGGGTGAAGTGGTGGTGGTGTGCGGGCCCTCGGGCTCGGGCAAGTCGACCCTGATCAAGACCGTGAACGGCCTTGAGCCGTTCCAGCAGGGCGAGATCCTGGTCAACGGCGAATCGGTCGGCGACAAGCGCACCAATCTCTCGAAGCTGCGCTCGAAGGTCGGCATGGTGTTCCAGCACTTCGAGCTATTCCCGCATCTGTCGATCACGGAAAACCTGACGCTCGCGCAGATCAAGGTGCTCGGCCGCAGCAAGGACGAGGCCAACGAGAAGGGCCTCAAGCTGCTCGAGCGCGTCGGCCTGAAGGCGCATGCGCACAAGTTTCCCGGCCAGCTCTCGGGCGGCCAGCAGCAGCGCGTGGCGATCGCCCGCGCGCTGTCGATGGACCCGATCGCGATGCTGTTCGACGAGCCCACCTCGGCGCTCGACCCGGAGATGATCAACGAGGTGCTCGACGTGATGGTCGAGCTCGCACAGGAAGGCATGACCATGATGTGCGTGACGCACGAAATGGGCTTCGCGAAGAAGGTCGCGCACCGCGTGATCTTCATGGACAAGGGTGCCATCGTCGAGGACGACCGCAAGGACGAGTTCTTCGCCAATCCGAAGTCGGATCGTGCCAAGGACTTCCTGGCGAAGATCCTGCACTGATCGCGATCGCGTCGGACCAAGCAAAACGCCCGGCCTGGTGCCGGGCGTTTTTCATTGCGGCGTCGGAATCGATGCGATCGCGTCCGGTCGCACGCCGCTCAGAAATCGGTGGGGTCGTCGCCGGCGGCGACTTCGGCGGCGGCCGCCGCGAGCGTGGTGTCGCCGAGTGTGGTGCTGGCGGCCACCGCCGCAGCGCGCTGGCAGTTCTGCGAGGCGGAAGGGTCCAGCGAGGGATTGCGCAGTTTCTCCAGCACGATCTCGGGCACCTTCACGCGCGTGGTGGCGGCCACGTCGCCGCACTGGAACATCATCAGCTGGCCCGGCTCGAAGGCGGTCCAGACCTCGTCGTCGGTCAGCGGCTGGGTGGCGATCACGGCGACGCGATCCTCGGGCGTGGTGTATTTGGCGAAATCGATCGACAGATCCTCGTCGATCAGGTGCGCGGTCGAGAACGGCCAGCGGCGCACCAGGTAGTGCAGGCGCGTGGAGCAGTGAGCGAACAGCGCCTGCCCGTTCGACAGCAGGAAGTTAAACACGCCGTGCGAGGTGATGTCCTCGGTCAGCTCGGTGTATCGGATCCGGTTACATAGACACGGTTTTGCGATCAGGCGGCGCGCGGCAAGAGCGCTGCCTGACGGGCTTCG
>JAYFRU010000343.1:0-3968 GCA_040946965.1 Burkholderia sp.
CGTCCGCAAGGTCGGAATCAGGGTTCATAAACAGGCTCACGTTGCATAACCGAGGCGACAACTACCTTGACGCGCACTGCGGTGCCCCGTGACGAGAAGTGTAGTGCGTGGCGGACGACGCGCCCATGACAACGGCCGCGCGAGGCGACCGTCGGGGTGTTGCCGGCAGGCGCGGGCGCGGCCCGCGCGGGCAGGTCAGCGCAGTGCTTCGATCAGGCCTTCGAGCTTGACCGCGTCGGCGGCGAAGGCGCGGATGCCTTCGGCGAGCTTCTCGGTGGCCATCGCGTCGTCGTTGAGCTGGAAGCGGAACGCGGATTCGTCGATCGCCACGCGCTCGGCCGGCGCGTCCTGGGCGCTGTCCGGCGACAGCTTGCGCTCGAGCTGGTCGCCGCTCTCGTGCAGCTTCTGCAGCAACTCGGGGCTGATCGTCAGCAGGTCGCAGCCGGCCAGCTCGGTGATCTGGGAGATGGTGCGGAAGCTCGCGCCCATCACCTCGGTCTGGTAGCCGAACTTCTTGTAGTAGGCGTAGATGCGGCGCACCGACTGCACGCCCGGATCGTTCGCGCCGCCGTTCTTCACCTCGTCCCAGTTGGCGCCGGCCTGCTTCTTGTACCAGTCATAGATGCGGCCGACGAAGGGCGAGATCAGCTGCGCGCCGGCCTCGGCGCAGGCGGCGGCCTGCACCAGCGAGAACAGCAGGGTCATGTTGCACTTGATGCCTTCCTTCTGCAGCACCTCGGCGGCGCGGATCCCTTCCCAGGTGGAGGCGAGCTTGATCAGCACGCGCTCGCGGCCGATGCCGGCGGCTTCGTAGAGGCGGATCAACTCGCGGCCCTTGTCGATCGAGGCTTGCGCGTCGAACGACAGGCGTGCGTCGACTTCGGTCGACACGCGGCCCGGGATGATCTTGAGGATTTCGGTGCCGAAGGCGATCAGCAGGCGATCGATGATGACGTCGGACGATTCGCCGGCGTGGTCGCGCACGGTTTTCTCGAGCAGCGGCTTGTAGGCGTCCTTCTGGACCGCCTTCAGGATCAGCGAGGGATTGGTGGTCGCATCCTGGGGCTGATACTGCACGAGCTGCTGGAAATCACCGGTATCGGCGACGACGGTGGTGTACTGCTTCAGCTGGTCGAGTGCGGTAGTCATGGCGAATCGATGGGTGGGCGCGGTGCGCCGGGTTCGACGGAAGGCCGCGCGACTGCGGCGCGGCGGCGAAGCGGGCCAGCCGGCCCGCCCGCGAGCGGGGAACGGCGACCGTAATTCTCTATTCTAGGCCCGATTGGCCGGCGCGTCCGCGACGAGCCGGGTCGAATCGGGGCGGTAACAGGCGCGGCGAGCGAGGTGGCAAGCGGCGCCGCCCGTTCGTCGGCCATGCGCGCCTCGCCTGGTATGGCTGCTCATCGTCGCGACGAAGCCGACGACCGGCGCCGAGCGCGAGGTACCCACGAAAAAGCGCGGGGCGCGGGCGGGCGGCGGCGGGCCGGGCCGGGCGCTACTTGCTCAGCTGCCGCATCGCGGCCTCGAGGCCGGCCAGCGTGAGCGGGTACATGCGTGCGCCCAGCAGGTCGCGAATGATCGCGATCGACTGCCGGTATTCCCATAGCGGCTCGGGCTTGGGGTTGAGCCAGGCGTGGTTGGGGAACTGGTCCGCGAGCCGGCGCAGCCACACGGCGCCGGCCTCGCGATTGTTGTATTCGACCGAGCCGCCGAGCTGGGTGACCTCATAGGGGCTCATGGTGGCGTCGCCCACGAAGATCAGCTTGTAGTCGGCGCTGAACTTGTGGATCACGTCCCAGGTGGGCGTGCGCTCGGCATGGCGGCGCCGGTTGTGCTTCCACAGGTAGTCGTAGACGCAGTTGTGGAAGTAGTAGAACTCCAGATGCTTGAACTCGGCCTTGGCCGCCGAGAACAGCTCCTCGGTGCGCGCGATGTGGTCGTCCATCGAGCCGCCGACGTCGAGCAGCATCAGCACCTTCACCCTGTTGTGCCGCTCTGGCACCATGCGCAGGTCGAGCCAGCCGGCATTGGCGGCGGTGCTGCGGATCGTGCCGGGCAGGTCGAGCTGGTCGGCCGCGCCCTCGCGCGCGAAGCGGCGCAGCCGGCGCAGCGCGACCTTGATGTTGCGGGTACCGAGCTCGACCGAATCGTCGTAGTCGCGATAGGCGCGCGCCTCCCAGACCTTCAGCGCGGTGCGGTTGCCGTTGGACGGCCCGACGATGCGGATCCCTTCCGGGTTGTAGCCGCCATGGCCGAACGGCGAGGTGCCGCCGGTGCCGATCCACTTGTTGCCGCCTTCGTGGCGGGCCTGCTGCTCGTCGAACAGCTCGCGCAGGCGCTCCATCAGCTTGTCCAGACCGCCGAGCGCCTCGATCTGCGCCTTTTCCTCGGCGCTCAGCTCGCGCTGCAGTTTCTTCTCGAGCCAGTCGGCCGGGATCTCGAAGGCATCGGTCGGCAGCGTGGCGACGCCGTGGAAGTAGCGGCCGAAAGCCTGGTCGAAGCGGTCGAAATACTGCTCGTCCTTCACCAGGCTCATGCGTGCGAGGTAGTAGAAGGCGTCGATCGACGGCGGGATCACCTCCTGACGCAGCGCATCGAGCAGCATCAGGTATTCCTTGACCGAGACCGGCAGCTTGGCCACGCGCAGCGAGTAGAAGAAGTCGATCAGCATTGGCGCGCTCCGGGTTCGGCCACGCGCGCGGGCACCCGGCCGGCCGAAGCGGCGGGGCGCGGGGAGACGGGGCAGGGCGCGCGGGGCATGGGGATCGAAGGGCTCGGCGGCGGGTTCAGCGATTGTGGCGGTTCATCTGCACCAGCCGCTCGAACAGGCTCAGATCCTGCTCGTTCTTGAGCAGGGCGCCGGCCAGCGGCGGCACCACCAGCTTGTGGTCGGTCGAGCGCAGCGCCTCGGGCGGGATGTCCTCGGCGAGCAGCAGCTTGAGCCAGTCGAGCAGTTCGGAGGTCGAAGGTTTCTTCTTGAGCCCGGACACGCCGCGCAGTTCGAAGAAGCTCTCGAGCGCGGTGCGCACCAGCGCCTGCTTGATGCCCGGGTAGTGGACTTCGATGATGCGCTGCATCGTCGAGGGATCAGGAAACTGGATGTAGTGGAAGAAGCAGCGGCGCAGGAAGGCGTCGGGCAGCTCCTTCTCGTTGTTCGAGGTGATGATCACCAGCGGCCGGTGTTTGGCCCGCACCAGCTGGCGCGTTTCATACACATGGAACTCCATGCGGTCGAGCTCGCGCAGCAGGTCGTTGGGGAATTCGATGTCAGCCTTGTCGATCTCGTCGATCAGCAGCACGCAGGGCTCGTCGGCCTCGAAGGCCTGCCAGAGCACGCCGCGCACGATGTAGTTGCCGATCTCCTTGACGCGCTCGTCGCCGAGCTGGGAGTCGCGCAGCCGCGAAACCGCATCGTATTCGTAGAGACCCTGCTGCGCCTTGGTGGTCGACTTGATGTGCCACTGCAGCAGTGGCATGCCCAGCGCGGCGGCCACTTCCTCGGCCAGCATGGTCTTGCCGGTGCCCGGCTCGCCTTTGATCAGCAAGGGACGCTGCAGCGTCAGCGCGGCGTTGACGGCGAGCTTCAGATCGTCGGTGGCGACGTATTGCGAGGAACCTTCGAAGCGCATGGTGGCCTGTTTCCCAGCGAAAAAACCCAGTATAAGTCAAAGGCGCTGTTGCGTCGGCGCATCGCTTGGTACTACTGTAGCGGGCGCTGCGGCGGCAGCCTGCGGCAGCAGCCTCCGGCGGGCCTTCAGGGGCCCTGCGGGGGGGCGTCCCGGGGCGGTCGCGGGGCAGGGCCGGCGCGGGTGGACTGCGTCGTCGGCAGCGCGGTACAATCGGGCCGACTTTCGGCCTGGGTGTCTCACCTATAAGAGGCCAGTTCAAATCCCCCGTGAGGGGGCTGTTTACTTTCGCGGCGAGCGGTTAACCTTGGGCACCGGAGCAACGGGAACTCAAGGATGGCA
>JAYFRU010000344.1:0-3965 GCA_040946965.1 Burkholderia sp.
AAAGCACACCGGCTCCTCAAGCGCTGGCCGCCTGATCATGCCGCTCCGCCCGCATACACCAGACTTGACGATTGCTCATGATTCGTGCGGCACCTATCTGCTGCGTGCCGATGGTCTGCGCGGCAACCGTCCACTGGGGGCGAGCGGACCGAGCGTGCCGCGTCCGGATTGCTGGACGATGCGCTGATGCAGCGACGTGCGGAAGGCGTGAAGACGATGCGGCTGAGGCCGCGGCCACGCGTGGGACATATCGCGCAGCCGGCCAAGGCCGGCCGCCGTGCGCTAATCCTGCTTCGCGGCCGTGGTTTTGGCGCCGGTCGTCGCGCCACCCACCCTGATCGCCTCGGCGGTGGCTTTCTCGCGCTGGGCGCCCTTCCAGATCTGGTAGGCCTCCCATACCGCGAAGCCGATCGACCCCCACTTGATGGCGGGGCCGGCGCTGCGGGTGACGAGCGAGCGGACCGGCTTGGCGAGCGCGGCCGAGGCGAGCGAGCTGATGAGCGGGTATTGGCTGACCAGCGAACCGAGGCTGGCGTTGAGGCCCTTCGCCGATTTGCTGAGCGAGCTACCCGAAAAACCGGGCATCAGCAGCTTCAGCCAGCGGAAGTGGGCCAGGGCTTCGCGCAGTTCGCCGCCGGCCTGCGCGAGTTCGAGGCGCTCGACGTCCGAGCGCAGGATCAGCAGCTCCTTGCGCAGCGCACGGTACTGCGTGGCCCTGAGCTTGCGCCGCGAACGCGGCTGGCGGAACAAGTCGTCCGATGCGGGTTGGTTCATGGCGCGTGGGCGTGAAAGGTACGGCAGGTTACGGGACCCGGGATTCAGGGCTTGCCGCGGAACAGTTCGCGGTCCTTTTCGAGCTCGTGCAGGGTGGCCTCGAAGACGCTCGGCGCCTCGCGCAGGCCGGCACGGGCCTTCAGGCCGCAACCGAGCGCGCCGATCGCGTAGACCGCCGTGATCGCGGCCAGCGATTGCCAGCGATAGCTGTCCCAGAAGGCGATCGCGATCAGCACGGTCAGGCTGATCAGCGCCATGGTGGCGAGCATCATCGCGGCGAGCCCGAGGAACAGCACGTCGATCAGGCGTTCCTTCTCCTCGGCGAGTTCGATCCCGAGCAACTCCAGCCGGGTTTGCAGCAGCGCGAATACGGAACCGAGCAGGCGGCGCAGCGGGCCGTGTGCGGGATGAGGCGTATTGGTTGTCATGATTGGAGCGTTTGCGCGTGCAGGAGGTGACCGGCGCCGGCCGGCCCGGCGGCGGGACGCGGCGCCGCTCGCGGGCGCCGCAGGGGGCGATGCTTACTTGCGGTTGATCAGCAGGCCGATCAGCACGCCCACGCCGGCCGCGATGCCGATCGAGGTCCACGAATGCTCGTGGACGTAGTCGTCGGTCGCGCGCACCGCCTTCTTGCCCTTCTCGACGACCACCACCTGGACGTCGGCCGCCTTTTCCTTTGCCTGCTTCAGGCGCGACATCGCCTTCTCGCGAAGCTCCGACGCACGATCACCGGTGGTGGCCGCCGCTTGTTTCAGCAGGTCTTCCGCATCCGCGAGAACGGTTTTGATATCCGACATCAGTTTCTCCTTGTTGATTTCCGACATTGCAACTCCCTTTGTGCAGAGGTACCGCGTAGCCGACATCCTAGCGAAACCCGTGCCCGCTGGCGAGCGGAGCGCCGGGTCCGGCCCGGGCCTGCCAGGCGGCATGTCGGGCCATGGTAAACGACTTGGCGATTGTAAGGAGGGAGTGGGGCGCCGACGAAAAAGTTTCCCCAAACTTTCAAACCGCCAGGGAAAAATGACAATTCTTCATGACGATCTGACGGAATAATCGTTGTCTGAATAGCCGCTTGTCGTAAGCTTGAGGTTTGGCCGCGTACGTGCCGCGCGCGGTGCCAACCACCGGTTCATCCATCCAGGAGGAGCAACATGAGTCTGCGTCTTGGCGACATCGCCCCCGACTTCGAGCAGGATTCGAGCCTCGGCCGCATCAAGTTCCACGAATGGCTCGGCGATAGCTGGGGCGTGCTGTTCTCGCACCCGGCCGACTACACGCCGGTGTGCACCACCGAACTGGGCCTGACGGCCAAGCTCAAGGGCGAATTCGAGAAGCGCCACGTGAAGGCGATCGCCCTGTCGGTCGACAGCGTGGAATCGCACAAGGGCTGGATCAACGACATCAACGACACGCAGTCGACCAGCGTGAACTTCCCGATCCTGGCCGATGCCGATCGCAAGGTCTCGCAGCTCTACGACATGATCCATCCGAACGCGAACGAGACGCTCACGGTGCGCTCGCTGTTCGTGATCGACCCGAACAAGAAGGTACGCCTGACCATCACCTACCCGGCCAGCACCGGCCGCAACTTCGACGAAGTGCTGCGCGTGATCGACTCGCTGCAACTGACCGACAACTACAAGGTCGCCACGCCGGGCAACTGGAAGGATGGCGAGGATGTGGTGATCGTGCCGTCGCTGAAGGACGAGGAGGAACTCAAGCAGCGCTTCCCGAAGGGCTACAAGGCCGTGCGTCCGTACCTGCGCCTGACGCCGCAGCCGAACAAGTGATCGCTTGAGCGCTGCCGGCGCGCTCCTGGCGCTTCGGCGGTCCTTCATGCAAAAGGGCATCGCGAGAGAATTGCGATGCCCTTTTTTCATCGGTGCCGCAGCGCTCAGAAGAACGCCTGGATGCCGGTCTGCGCGCGGCCGAGGATCAGCGCATGGATGTCGTGCGTGCCTTCATAGGTGTTGACCACCTCGAGATTGACCAGGTGGCGCGCCACGCCGAATTCGTCTGAGATGCCGTTGCCGCCGAGCATGTCGCGCGCGAGCCGCGCGATGTCGAGCGCCTTGCCGCAGGAATTGCGCTTCATGATCGAGGTGATCTCGACTGCGGCCGTGCCTTCGTCCTTCATGCGGGCCAACCGCAGCACGCCCTGCAGCCCGAGGGTGATCTCGGTCTGTATGTCGGCGAGCTTCTTCTGGATCGGCTGGTTCGCCGCCAGCGGTCGGCCGAACTGCTGGCGGTCGAGCACGTACTGGCGCGCGGTGTGCCAGCACGATTCGGCGGCACCCAGCGCGCCCCAGGCGATGCCGTAGCGCGCCGAGTTCAGGCAGGTGAAGGGCCCGCGCAGGCCGCTCACGTCCGACAGCAGGTTCTCCTCGGGCACGAATACCTCGTCGAGCACGATCTCGCCGGTGATCAAGGCGCGCAGGCCGACCTTGCCGTGGATCGCCGGTGCCGACAGCCCCTTCCAGCCCTTCTCGAGGATGAAGCCGCAGATCGTGTCGCGGCCGTCCTCGTCGAGCTTGGCCCAGACCACGAACACGTCGGCGATCGGCGAATTGGTGATCCACATCTTCGTGCCCGACAGCGCATAACCGCCTGCCACCTTCCTCGCGCGCGTGACCATGCTGTCCGGGTCCGAGCCGTGGTTCGGCTCGGTCAGGCCGAAGCAGCCGATCCATTCCCCGCTGGCCAGCTTCGGCAGGTACTTCTGCTTCTGCGCTTCCGAGCCGAATTCGTAGATCGGCACCATTACCAGCGAGGACTGCACCGACATCATCGAGCGGTAGCCCGAATCGATGCGCTCGACCTCGCGCGCGATCAGCCCGTAGCTGACGTAGTTGAGGCCGGGGCCGCCGTATTGCTCGGGAATGGTGGGGCCCAGCAGGCCGATCTCGCCCATCTCGCGGAAGATCGTCGCGTCGGTGCGTTCGTGGCGGAAGGACTCGGTCACGCGCGGCGTGAGCTTGCCCTGCGCATAGGCCTGTGCGGCGTCGCGCACCATCCGTTCGTCGTCGGCGAGCTGCTGGTCGAGCAGCAGCGGGTCATCCCAATGGAAAGCGGCAGCGCCCATGGTGGTTTATATGAACGCCTCCCGTTTGCGAGGGTTTTTCGTGTGTGCCGATTGCGACAGGATGGGCTGCAGCTTTATATCCGGGCTTGTTGCAGCCTGATGCGCTGCG
>JAYFRU010000345.1:0-3959 GCA_040946965.1 Burkholderia sp.
CCGCCGCCGTCAGTGAGGTCGGAATCAGGGCTCTTAAACAGGTTCACGTTGCATGACCGAGGCGACAACTACCTTGACGCGCACCGACTACCTGGCGAACACGCGCGAGCGTTCGCTCACGGCGATGCTGGACGCCGCGCTCGATCGCAAGTTTTCGGCCTCGGCCGGCGAGACCTTCTACACCGGCGGCGGCGCGCAGACCTTCACCAATTTCGACAAGAGCGAGAACGGCCAGATCCTGACCATCCGCCTGGCCTTCCGCAACTCGGTCAACCTGGTGTTCGTGCGGATGATGCGCGACATCGTGCGCTACGAGATGATCCAGACCTCGGGCCTGTCCTCGCAATGGCTCGGCGATCCGGCCTTGCGCGCGCAGTATCTCGGCCAGTTCGTCGATCAGGAGAGCCGCGTCTACGTGAAGCGCTTCTACACGAAGTACGCCGCGGCAAGCCCGCCGACGACGCGCTCTCGCTGATGCTCAAGACGGTGCGCAAAACGCCGCCGAAGGTGGCCACCGTGCTGCGCAGCGTGGCACCCGAGGCGCTGCGGCCGTGGTTCGACGCGAACATGCGCGGCGCACTGAAGAACACGCCGGCTGCGGGCCTGTCCGACGAGGATCTCGGCAAGCTCTACGCGAAGTACGGCACCGATCGCTTCAACCTCAACGATCGCGCCTATATCGCCAGCGTCCACCCGATCGCGCTCTGGACCCTCGCCTACCTGCGCGAGCATCCCGACGCGACGCTCGACGCCGTGCAGAACGCCAGCCACGACGTGCGCATCGCTTCCTATTCCTGGCTCTACAAGACCAAGTATCACGCCACCCAGGATCGCCGCATCCGCCGCATGGTCGAGCTGCGTGTCTACCAGGAGATCGGCAGGTCCTGGCAGGCGCTCGGTTACCTGTTCGCGGCGCTGACGCCTTCCTACGCCGCCGCGATCGGCGCCTCGGGCGACCAGCCCGATTCGCTGGCGCGGCTGATCGGCCTGCTCGGCAACGGCGGCGCGCAGATGCCGACTGAAAGCATCGCGCGGCTCGACTTCGCCAAGGACACGCCCTACGAAACGCGCTTCGTGCATGCGGACACGCCGCCGCATCAGCTGATCTCGCCCAAGATCGCGACGGCCGTGCAGCCGATGCTGCGCGACGTGGTGGCCAACGGTACCGGCAAGCGGCTCGCGCAGGGCCTGAGCTTCTCCGATGGCAAGACGCTGGAGGTTTATGGCAAGACCGGCACCGGCGACCAGCGCTTCAACGTCTACGCGCCGGGCGCGCGGCTGATCGAATCGCGCAAGGTCAATCGCAGCGCGACCTTCGTGTTCGGCATCGGCGATCGCTTCTTCGAGGTCCTCACCGCCAACGCGCACGAGCCCTATGCGGCGCGCTACGAATACACCAGTGCGCTGGCCGTGCAGCTGCTGAAATCGCTCACGCCGGCGCTGCAGCCGCTGGTGGACGCGCCGCCGCGGCCGATCGATGCCACCAGCAAGACCGACAAGGGCGCGCGGCCCGCGCAGCTCAGCGGCAATGCCGGCAAGACGGTGCCCGCCATGGCCGCCGCGAAGCTCGCCACGCAAGGCTGAACGCGGCGCCCCGTTTCATTTCCAGCCCGTCTTCCTTCCGGCTTCGCCTTAGCCGCGACGCGGCTTGCTCAGCACGATGGTCTCGAACAGCGAGTAGTCGCTGCTGGGCGCCGTATCGGCGCCGGCCGCGTGGTAGTAGTTCACCGTGATGCTGGTATGGCCGCTCGCCTCGCCCGGCTCGTAATCGAACACGGCAATCCCGTAGCCGTTGCCGGCATCGCACCGCGCCGACCAGATCGCGTCCTCGCGCGCATCGGCGCCGGGCCGCGCGAAGCTGCCGGTGATGGCGCCCGGCACCGGGCGGTTCGGCTTGGTGAACACCATCGCCTGCGGCTGGCCGGTGGCCGGATCGTCGCCGTAGCTGTCGGTCGGCGCGCTGGTGCCGCCGCCGCCGAGGATCAGGTGGATGGTGCCGTGGCGCGTGTCGAAGGTGCGATCCTCGGGATCGACCGTGACCACCGGCTGCGGCTGCATGGTGTCGACCACCGAGCCGGTGGCCGCATCGACGCCGGCGTGATGGCGGCAACCGCGCACCGGAAAGCTGCGCTCGTAGTCGTGGTCGTGGCCGCACAGCACCAGGTCGACGCCGTAGCGGTCGAACAGCGGCAGCCAGGCCTCGCGGATGCCCTTGTCCGAGCCGTTGCCCGACTTCGAGGAACTCAGCGCGTCCTGGTGCATCTGCACCACGATCCAGTCGATGCCGGGTTCGTGCGAGGCACGGCGCAGCGTGTCTTCCAGCCAGCGCGTCTGCGTGCCGCCGCTGTAGCCGCGCACGTAGAACGAGGTACCCGGCTCGATCGGCGCATTGCCGGTGCTGGCGGCCGGCACCAGCGGCGCGGGCCCGGCTACGAAGGCAGCCGCGTCCTGGTAGACCACATCGTCGGCATCGAGCGAGACGAACAACACGGCGCCGACGCGGAAGCTGTACCAGCGGCCCGCGAAACGCGTGCCGTTGTCGGGCAGCACGTAGCGCGCGAGATAGGAATCGAGCCCTTGCGGGCCGTTGTGGAATTCGATCTCGTGGTTGCCCAGGCAGGGCATCCAGGGGCGGTTCGCGGCCGAGCTCTGGTTGTTGTTGCCGAAGTCGCGCCAGACGTCGGGCTGGTGCGTCGGGTTCAGGTTCGCGTAGCAGAGGTCGCCGTTGAGCAGGTGGAACAGCGGCTGGAAGTGCTCGACGGCCTGCACCGCGTAGCGGCTTTGCGGCGAGGACAGCACCCAGCCCGTGTTCGGCGTGGCCAGATCGCCGTAGCTGGTCCAGCGAAACGGCGCGCGGCCACGCGGCGCGGTCTGGAAGCTGGCCGAGAAGGGCTGCGAGGCATTGGCGTCGTTGTCGGCCGTCACCTCGTAGCGGAAGCTCGCGCCGGGGCGCAGCCCATGCAGGCGGGCGTGATAGGTGAACACCACCGCGCCGTTCAGGCCGTCGGTATAGGTGCGCTGCACCGCATGCATGGTGAACGGTCGGCCGTAGTCGCTCGACACGCGCACGCGCGGGTTGGCGGCCGGCGCGTGCGAGGCCCACGAGACCGTCACCTCGGAGCAGGGATCGTCGCCCCAGGTCAGGTGGATCTGCTCGGGCGTGCCGTCGGGCACGGCGGCCGCCGCGCGCGTGCCGGCCAGGCCGCTGGCGGTGGCCAGGCCCGACACGCCGGCCAGTTTCAGGAAGCTGCGGCGCGTGACCGGTGCGTATTCGTATTGGTCCGCGTGATGATCCGCAGTGGACGCCTCGGGAAGATTCGGGTTCGACATCGGGTTTGCTCCGATTTTTCTGTCTGCTGACGCGCGACAGCGCGACACCGATCGGGCGCCGCATCGCGATGGAAACACGGGGACAGGCGGCGACAGCCTTTAGCTTCGCCTAGTTTACCGCCTCAGTAGAATATGATAGACCGGCGATCGTGACGCGCCGATGTCATCGGCCGAGGGCGTGCTCGCGCGTACGCAGCGACCCGGCCGGCCGCATGCAACGGTAAGGATGTCGTAATGAACGGTGTCGCGCAACCCGGGCGGCCGGCCGATTCCCGCGCCGGCACGCCCGCCTGCGGATTCAGTGCGAGGACGGTTTGGCGCCGCGCGAGGCACGCGGCGCGTCGGGTTTGGCAGCGACGGCCTTGGGCAGCGGGGATCGCGGCCGCAGGCTTGGTGACGGCCTTCGGCGCGGCGCTCTTGCGGCGCGCGGCCGACACGGCGGCGGGTGCCTCGGCCAGGGCGGACGCCGCGACACGGCGCGGCGCGCTAGCCCGCGCCAAGCCCTCGGCATGCCACTGGCGCAGCAGCGCGCGCGTCTGGCGGTGCGCGTCAAGCGCGACAGCGCCGACCGGCGTCCAATTGCGCGTCTGGCCCGACCAGCGGGCCGGATGGCGCTCGCAGGCCGCCAG
>JAYFRU010000346.1:0-3957 GCA_040946965.1 Burkholderia sp.
AGTCCGTCCACATCGGCTGAGATCATGAGCAAAGGCATTACTCCGTCCTCGCGCCTGATTTATGCAACAACGCCGCTGGGATGGTGAGCTGTACTGCTGGTACATCGCTCCGGACGAGTACGTGGGAGCGATCACGCGCTGGCCGCTGAAGCGACTCGGCCGCAAGCAGCCGTCGATTCAGGGCGCGTTGACGTACGCGCGGCGCATCCTCGTCCAGTCATGGATGGGCGCTGACGAAGAAGCGATCACGCAGTTGGAGATCTTCAACCGCGCGACGCAGAACTACCAGAAGAAAGTCCTCGATGCGATGCGTCGCGGCGAGCAGTTGGAAGATGATGATCCGTTGCTGGCCGATCTCGAAAAGAAAAAGCAGGCAGCGATTGAGGCGTACACGAAGTACGTGGATTCGATCAAGACCGGGCGCGAGATCGACACCGTCATGAAATACGACAGCACCGACGTGCTGAAGTCCGTGGTCGACCGTCTGGAAAACCTCGCCGGCATGCGAGTGTTCAACGAGGAGCCGCCGCCGTTCGACCCGCAGACTCCGGTGTGGCGTTACAAGTTCAACGCGCTTTCTCTACCTGGGCGCAAACTCGCGGGCCTCGTGCGCATGGAAGAGATCTTCCTGCGCGCCATCGAGCGCGGGGAGCAGGAGGACGTCGTCGAGGTCATCGTTCTCGACGAGGCGCACATTTACGGCGATGAGGAAGGCTCGATCCTCGACAAGATCGCGAAGGAAGGCCGCAAATTCGGCCTGATGCTCGTGTGTGCCAGCCAGAGCCCCATCGACTTCACCGATGGCTTCATCACGTCGTGCGGTACCAAGGTCATCCTCGGCATCGACGAGTCGTACTTCCGTCAGTCGGCCACGAAGATGCGCGTCACCGAAGAAGCCCTGCAATGGATACGCCTGCAGAAGACATTGCTCGTGCAGGTCAAGCAGAAGGGTGACGCGAAGAACGACTGGAAGTACACGCTGATCGCGAACGAGTGAGAGTCGATGAATCTGCGTTCCACAACACCTTGCCGGCGCGCTTCCGTACGTCGCATGTGCAGCAAGGATGCTGCGTTGTGCCTGAGCGCGCAGCTGATGCTGCTCGTGACCAGTCGCCAATGGCGGCTGGTCCATCCGGCCTTGTCGGCGACTGGCCGGACCCTGACCGCTCGTCGGTCCACGGCGACTTGAATGTCGTCGTCCCGAACGAACCTTCCCCCGGAGAACCCCATGAACCTGTCGTCCGATCTGCTCAACGAAATCAAGGAACAGAATCTCTCTTACCTCGTGCTCGCGCAGCGTCTGCTGCAGCAGGATCGCGAGATGGGGATGTACCGGCTCGGGTTTTCCAGCGAGGTTGCGTCGATCATCGAAAAGCTGACGTTCGCGCAAGTGGTGAAGCTCGCAACGTCGACCGCGCTGCTGTGCCGGTTTCGATTCGACGATCACGGGATCCTCGCAGCGCTCGCAGACAAGGGCGTGAAGTCCACGCCGACGGTATTGGCGACGCACGCGGCGATTGTGCTCGCGGGGCAGTCGGCAGAGCAAGTCGGCTAAATCTTATGGACCTGGAGGACGGTGTGTTCCCGTAAAATCTCACCGATTGTCGGACTTGCATTCGGAGAGATTTTACGGGAACGACCGCTGATTGCGTCCGGCTGCTCTTTTGTGAATCAGCAGAAACCACAGTGGGGCGCGGGGTGGCGCTGCTTTCGCAAGGCACCGCTTGAAATTCTGACTGATATAACATACATTTCAACCGTATAAACGAGAAATGTTGGATATGTCAGTCATGAGCGCCGAGACAAGCAGCCCAGTGCCGATCTTGCTTGCTCCCGACTTCGGGGCAGCGTTCCGCCGTGAGCGCAGAGTGCAGGGCCGCACCCAGCAGTGGGTGGCCGATAAGGCGGGACTCGCCCGTTTCACCGTCACGCAGCTGGAATCAGGGCAGAACGTGGGATTGCACCACGTTCTCGCTGCATTGGCCGCGCTCGGGAAGGGTCTTTCCCTCGTATCCGCGAAGCCGGATTTCGACCAGCTGCAGGAGATGTTCCGTGACGACTAGGGTCCGTGAATTGCGGGTTACCACGCCGCAAGGGGCAGCCGGTACGCTTACGAAGGAGTCGCGGCACGTGTTCGGCTATGGCTCGCGCGAGCCGGACCGCGAGGTCTCGCTCACGATGCCGCTTCGCGCCGAGAGCTACGCGGCCACGCCGATGCTGCCGGTGTTCGCGATGAACCGGCCTGAGGGATTTCTGCTCGAACGCATCCAGCGCGCGTTCAAGCATGTGCAGCTCGACGACATGGCGCTACTTGCGCTAACGGGCGGCAACCAGATCGGGCGGCTTCGTTATACGGAGCCCGGCAAGGATCGCCCGGGGAAAAAGGCCGAGATCGGTCTGGCGACGCTGTTGAGCACGGGCAGTCAGGCTGGGCTCTTCGAGTATCTGGTCGATACCTACCTGGAATCGGGGATTTCCGGCTTCCAGCCCAAGGTCATGATCCCAGACGCCGATCGAGAGGATGCCTCCCCCGTAGGAGAGAAGGCGACGGCAACGACGCCCAGCCTGATCCTGAAGTCGGCCGGGGAGGATTACCCCCATCTTGCGGTGAACGAATACCTTTGCATGAGTGCGGCGAAGCGCGCCGGCATTGAGGTGCCGAGGTTCTGGCTGTCGGATGACCAGACTCTGTTCGTGATGGAGCGATTCGATGTCATCGGCGGTCAGCAACTGGGCTTCGAGGATATGGCCGTGCTGATGGGCAAGAACCACATGGAGCCGAACTTCAAGTACAGCGGCAGCTACGAGAACGTCGTCAAGGCGATCTCCGTTTACTGCGGCGAACACGTGGACGAAAGTCGCGCGCGCTTCTTCGAGTATCTCGCGCTGTCGGTAATGGTCCGCAACGGGGACGCGCATTTGAAGAACTTCGGGCTGCTCTATGAGCATCCCCATGCGGGCAAGGCACCGCGCCTGTCGCCGCTCTTTGACGTGGTCACGACAACCGTCTATCGCTACCAAAGCCAGCGCACCGGAATGGAGCATACTGATCGGACGATCGCATTGAAGCTGAACAAATCGGTGTCGTATCCGCTTCGTGACGAGCTGCACGCATTCGGGCGGAACCTCTGTCACGTGCAGGACCCTGCGGCCGTCACCGAGCGGATCGCCGATGCCATGTCGGCGACGCTCGCCGAGGAGGGCGACCGGCTGCCTAGGGATTTTCTGACCAGCTTTCGCGAGGAATGGGACGGCGGGCGCGCATCCTTCGAGCCGGCACGGGTTTTTGCGGCAAGACGGCCGACGGCGCCAGATACAACACCATCGCCGTGAGCGCGGAGTTCGTGCTAGGCTAGTAGCGACGGATAGTCATACCGGGACTCTGTCCCAGACGGGGAGCATCATGTTCAACCTCAACCGGAAAGACGCGGAAGGCCTGCTCGAAGATGTGGCTATGCTCGGCACGCTGCAGCGCCGCCGACGTGTCGAGCCGTGCACCGGCCCGACGGCGGAGCAGCTGGCGCGCGACCAGCAAGTACGCGATCTGCGCTCGGAAAATGTGAAGATCGCCACGCGTGAGGTGCAGGCGCACAACGCAATGGTTGAAGTCCGGAACAAATACGATGCGCTCGCATACAGGGTAACTGATCTGACGGCCGCCGATCGCGCGAAGCGTTTTACGGTCGACGCGTTGGTCGAGGAACTGGCTAAAGCCACGGGACAACCTGTCGAGGCAGTGCGTAAACGAGCTTACGCAATGATGTCTAGGAAGTACGACGAGAACATCGACGAGATGATCTCCCTGAGCCAGTTGACCAAAGATCCCCGCAAGGATCCCGAGATCAGGAAGAAGCCTTCCCGGGATTGGTACCTTGGGGTGTATCGAGTAGGGGACGGGGTTACCCCCGTCGCCCTCTCACACCACCGTACGTGCGGTTCCGCATACGGCGGTTCATA
>JAYFRU010000347.1:0-3947 GCA_040946965.1 Burkholderia sp.
AACTTGCCGGTCGGGACGGCGTCGCACCTGCTGTTTCTTCGGTACTCCGCCGTTCTACCATATCGCGCCCCAGTATTTGTAGCGTGCGACGTGCGCATCTCTCCAGTCGCCCGGGCTCCCGGCTACGCGTACCACTTCTCCCGAATACCTGAACATCGCGACTGACTGTCGTCTTCTCATATTGTCCAGCGCGCCGTGCCGCCGTTATCTGGCGCCGCCGGAAAAGCACGGATTTAGACCGCCATCGACACCGCACGATGCGGCGGCGCGGTTTGCGGGCGTTCGGGCTTCTGTGGTCTAATGGCCGCCTGACGAAACAGGGGTGCTTTGCTGCCCGCCGGAAGCCGGAAACGGACCTCGGGCGATGCGGCGGCAAGGCTGAGAGAGACCCTTCGCACCCGATCCGGGTAATACCAGCGCGGGAAGTTTCCGATACCACCGGGTCGCGCTGTCGCCACGCCGTTGCCATCCTCGCGATGGATTCGGGATGGACGTCGCCCGGTCGGCCCAGGCCGCCGGTTTCGTCCGTTTGATCACGCCCTCGTGCGTCACGGAAGGAGCCCATGCCCGTTCTTCACGTCCAGCTGTTTTCCCCTGATTCCGATGCCTTGCGGTGCCGCCTGCCGTGGCCGGCTTGCGCTCGTGTTCGCGCCGGCATGGCGGCGGAGGGCGCGCGATGAGCCGCGCGGCCGGCGAGCGGCCGGATATCGCCGTGCTGGGCGGTGGCCTGGTCGGCCGCCTGATCGCCTGGCGGCTGGCGGGACTGGGCATGCGCGTGGCGCTCTACGAGCGCGGCGACGCGGCCGGCTCGGGCGCGGCCGCCTGGGTGGCCGCCGCGATGCTCGCGCCGCTCGCCGAGGCGGCCAGTGCCGAGCTGCTGATCACCGAACTGGGCGCGGCCTCGCTGGCGCGCTGGCCGCAATGGCTGGCCGAGTTGTCCGAGCCGGTGTTCTTCCAGCACAACGGCACCCTGGTGGTCTGGCATCAGGCCGATCGCGCCGAGGCACCGCTGTTCGAGCGGCGGGTGCGCGCGAACGCGCCGGCCGGGCTCGTCGAAAGCGGTTTCGTCGCGCTCGCGGGCGCCCAGCTCGATACGGCCGAACCGGCCCTGGCCGGTCGTTTCCCGCGCGGGCTGCTGCTGCCGCGCGAGGGCCATCTCGACAACCGCCAGACGCTCGCCGCGCTCGCCGCAGGCCTGGCCGAGCGCGGCGTGCAATGCCACTGGAGCACTGCGGTCGAGCGCGCGCCCGAGCCGCGCGCGCGGCTCACCATCGATTGCCGCGGGCTGGGCGCCAAGCCGGTACTGCCGGGCCTGCGCGGAATCCGCGGCGAGGTGGCGCGGGTGCGGGCGCCCGGCATCGGCCTGACGCGGCCGGTGCGCCTGCTGCATCCGCGTTATCCGCTCTATATCGCGCCGAAGCAGGACGATCTCTACGTGATCGGCGCGACCGAGGTCGAAGGCGAGGACATGTCGCCGGTCAGCGTGCGCTCGGTGCTCGAGTTGCTGAGCGCGGCCTTCTCGGTGCACCCGGGTTTCGGCGAGGCGCGCATCCTCGAACTCGGCACGCAGTGCCGGCCGACCCTGCCCGACCACCGGCCCGCGATCGTCTGGCGCGGCGAGGCCACGCTGGCCGTCAACGGCCTCTACCGACACGGCTTCATGATCGCGCCCGAGGTCGCGCAAGCGGCCGTCGAATTCGTCCAGGCCTGGTTCGGCGGCGCGCTCGGCGGTGCCGCCCAGCCCGAGGCCGAGGCGCTGGCCGCCTGGCGCTCGGCGGCGCGCTGGCCGGCGCTGTTCCGGACCGAGACCGATACGGCGCAGGCCAGGGCCTGACGCCGACCAACCCAGACGATTGCCCCATGGACATCCAGATCAACCAGCAGATGCTGACGCTCCCCGACGGTGCCACCGTGGCCGACGCGCTCACCGCCTACCAGGCCAAGCCGCCGTTCGCGGTCGCCGTCAACGGCGCCTTCGTGGCGCGCACGCGCCACGCCGCGCACACGCTCGCGGCCGGCGACCGGCTCGGCGTGGTGCACCCGGTGGCGGGCGGCTGAGCCCCACCGGCCCGCGCGACCGATTCTTACAGGACCTCCCCATGACGCCGCTTCCCACCACCGATGCGCTGACGCTGTACGGCACGCCGTTCCAGAGCCGCGTACTGCTCGGCACCTCACGCTACCCGTCGCTGCAGTCGCTGTCGGATTCGATCGCCGCCTCGCTGCCCGGCATGGTCACCGTCGCGCTGCGCCGGCAGATGAATGCCGGCACCGCCGAGGCGGGCTTCTTCGACCTGCTCAAGCGCCACGCGGTGCCGCTGCTGCCGAACACGGCGGGCTGCCAGAGCGTCGCCGAGGCGGTCAACACCGCGCAGATGGCGCGCGAGGTGTTCGAGACCGACTGGATCAAGCTCGAGCTGATCGGCGACGACTACACGCTGCAGCCCGATCCGGTCGGCCTGATCGAGGCGGCCAGCCTGCTCGTGATGGACGACTTCAAGGTGCTGCCCTATTGCACCGAGGACCTGGTGATCGGCCGCCGCCTGCTCGACGCCGGCTGCGAGGCGCTGATGCCCTGGGGCGCGCCGATCGGCACCGGCAAGGGGGTGGTCAATCCCTATAGCCTGCGCGTGCTGCGCGAGCGGCTGCCCGACGTGCCGCTGATCGTCGACGCCGGGCTCGGCGTGCCCTCGCATGCCTGCCAGGTGATGGAGTGGGGCTTCGACGGCGTGCTGCTGAACACGGCGGTGTCGCAGGCCACCCATCCGGAGATCATGGCGCACGCCTTCGCCCAGGCCGTCGAGGCGGGCCGCGCGGCCTTCCTGGGTGGCCCGATGGACCCGCGCGAGACCGCCCATGCGAGCACGCCGGTGGTCGGCATGCCGTTCTGGCATCAGGATTCGCCCGGAAAGCCTTGACTGGCAAGGGTCGTCTACAATTCGTCCAAAATTCGTCTAAAACTACCCGGCGCGGAGCTTGATCTCGGTCCATTCTCGACCGCGACTGTCACGGTACAGCGCGGTCATTTCGGCGGATTTGTGCCCAATAACGCCTGTGCGAATTCGGCCCCGTACTGCTCGGTATAGAGTCGGGCGACGAGGGAGCGGATTTCGTGAAACGTGGGCGGGGTTTTGCCGGGCGCAGAAGTGACACCGGCGGCATCACGTGCTATCGCGAATCGCTTGGACAGGGTATCGAGTTCGGGCATGGCTTCTCCCGATTTTCGTACAAAGTGAATTGCGTGCTTTGAAATTACGTTGTCGCGGCAGCGTTTGAGTACTTGTTCTAAAGAAATGTCCAAAACATCGAGTCGACGCGATAACGGAATTTTGAGCTTGCTCGTGTGGCCTGTTTTTCCCTTGCTCTGTTCGATCCAGAGAAACCCATCCCGCATTTGGTCAAATCGCAGGTTGACAATATCTTCTCGGCGCTGCCCGGTTAGAAGCGCGAGTTCCATCGCGTTGCCAACCCACAGCGTGGCGCGGTCTTTTCTTGCTTCGGCCAGGATAAGTTTGAAGTCGTCAAAAGTAAGCCGGTCGCGCGTAACAGAGACGATGCGCTTTGCAATAGCCTCAACGGGGTTCTTCCCGACTTCGACCAGACCATTGGCTATAGCGGATCGGAATAGATCGCGCAACCGGCTCCTGATCTTTGCCGCCATCGTGGCCCCCCGCTCCAGGGTTGAAGATTTCACAAAGTCCGCGATATGTCTTTGGGGGATATCTGGCCGATTGCCTGATTCGCGAAGGAGGCTTTGCGGATCGCGTTCAACTGTGTTCGGGCAGCAAGAACCGTATTGGGTTTTCCGGGTCTTCGCGGAAAAGTGTGATGAATTTTCATGATAAAATTGCCTGAGAGCCATTCTGGAAGGGGGGGGTGCGGGATGTGAGCGGCACACGAAATCGGGCATGATTTCGCGATGGCTACTTCACGCAAACACAAGCGTC
>JAYFRU010000348.1:0-3906 GCA_040946965.1 Burkholderia sp.
CGCCTCGTATCCGCTTCCTGTTCGTCAGGCCAGCGCTTTGCCATCCAGCTTCCTTCAGACTCCCAGTCACCCGGGAACCCTTGCCTTCGGCTAACTCTTCCCCTTGCCGGGCGAGCAGAGGACTTTCACCTCCCCCCTCTGCTGCCGCAGCTTACATCTTGAGCTGGTCAAGAAAGGACTTCTTGCCGCCCTTGTAGTCGTACAGCGAGATCACGCCGTGCTTCAGGTCGCCCTTCGAATCGAACACGGACTCGCCGATCACGCCCTTGTAATCCGGGTCGGCATCTGCGCCAGGATCTTGGCCGGATCGGTCGAGTTCGCGCGCTTCATCGCGTCGACGATGATGTACACGGCGTCATAGGTGAACGGCGAGTAGATCTGGATCGGCTGGCCGAAACGCTTCTGGTACTTGGCCTGGAATTCCGAGCCGCCCGGCATCTTCTCGAGGGCCGCGCCGGCCTGCGAGCAGATCACGTTGGACGAGGCATCGCCCGCCAGGTCCGAAAGCTGCTCGGTACACACGCCGTCGCCGGCCAGCACCTTGGCGCGCAGGCCGATCTGCTTGGCTTGCTTGGCGAACGGGCCACCGGTGGCATCCATGCCGCTGTGCATGATCGCGTCCGGGTTTTCACCCTTGATCTTGGTCAGGATCGCGCGGAAGTCGACCGCCTTGTCGTTGGTCGCGTCGTGCGAGAGCACCTTCAGGCCGAGCGCCTTGGCCTTCTTCTCGAATTCGTTGGCCAGACCCTGGCCGTAGGCGGTCGAATCGTCGACCACCGCCACCGACTTGAAGCCCTTCGACTGCGCGTAGTTGGCCAGTGCCGGGCCTTGCTGCGCATCGGTCGCGACCACCCGGTAGGCGGTCTTGAAGCCTTACTGCGTGTAGGCCGGGTTGGTGGCCGACGGCGAGATCTGGACGATGCCGGCATCGCTGTAGATCTTCGAGGCCGGGATCATGGTACCCGAGTTCAGGTGGCCCACCACGGCGACGACCTTGTCGTCGACCAGCTTCTGGGCGACCTGGTTGGCCGTGCGCGGGTCGGCCGCGTCGTCCTGGGCATCGAGCTGGAGCGTGATCTTCTGGCCGCCGATCGTCAGGCCCTTCGCGTTGATTTCCTCGACCGCGAGACGGGCACCGTTTTCGTTGTCTTTACCGAGGTGGGCGATACCGCCCGTCAACGGCGCGACGTGGCCGATCTTCACCACCTCGTCGGCCGATGCTTTCGTCGCGAACGCCGCAAACACCATCACCGCCGCGCTGATCGGCAACAGCTTTTGCATCTTGATATTCATGGAAGTCTCCAGTTTCGATCCCAAAAATGCCATCGCCGGTTCCCCGCTCCATCCCCGGTGTCTTCCTCCACTGGAGTTTCGCCGGCCGCATCTGTCATGCACGTGGCTGCAAGCACCCGAGGCATCCGCTTGTAGCGGGCGTCTCACCGTACTTGCGCGCAAGTGTAGGTGATCAAATTAATTTGTGGGATCTTTTTGGAATAGTGGGAGCACTACTGATGTCGCGGCCGGGCGACAGCCTGTAAGGGATAACGGAAACCCTTGGTGGGTAAGGGCTTCCGCTAATTCATTCAGGATAACGAATTTATGTTTTATTCACTAAATTAATGGCCGGATGATGTTGCGGATCAAAGACTTCGGCCGGAAATAATTCAATGCTGTGCAGCAGCCGATACGGCCCGCGCAATGGTGGCCGGCGAGATTCAAAGCGGCTTCGCAAATCGCGCGAGCGCTTCGCGCCACTCGCCCTCAAGCGCCTCGACCAGCGCCGCCGCCGGCAGCGACTGGCCGCGCCGGCGGCCCAGCGGGCCACCCTGCCCCGACCATAGTGACAGGTAATCGGCATCGCTCGCGCGGCCGGCGGCCTGCCGCAATTCCTGGGTCAGCGCGTTCTGCACCGGATATGGCGCAATCGTTTCCGCTCGCGCGGACAGCGTCGCGATCATCGCATTGCGGATGCCGCGTGCGTGGCGGCCCGAGATCGCGTCGGTGACCACGGTCGCGGTGTCGCCGGCGCTGGCCAGCTGCTGGCGCCATGCCTGCGAGATGCCGCTTTCCGCGCAGCCCAGGAAGGCCGTGCCGAGCTGCGCGGCCTGCGCGCCCAGGGCGATCGCCGCAGCGATGCCGCGCCCGTCCATGATGCCGCCCGCAGCCAGCACCGGTAGCCCGGTCGCGTCGATCAACTGCGGCACCAGCGCCATGGTGCCGATCAGCGCGTCCTCGGCGCGGCCGATGAAGGTGCCGCGATGGCCACCCGCCTCGGCGCCCTGCGCGCAGATCGCGTCGGCGCCGGCCTCGCGCCAGGCGATGCCCTCGGCCACGTGGGTGGCGGTGCCGATCACGTAGCAGCCGGCCGCATGCAGGCGCTCGACCTGGGCCGCGCCCAGCACGCCGAAGGTGAAGCTCGCGATCGGCACGCGCGCGGCGATCAGCACCTCGAGCTGGGCCTCGGCGTCGGGCGCGTAGCGCGCCGGCGGCGCGCCGGGCGGCAGGCCGAAGCGCTCGCGCAGCGTATCGATCGCCGCCAGCGCGCGGCGCACCGTGGCCTCGTCGGGATGCGCCTCGTCGAGCACGAACAGGTTGACCGCGAAGGCGCGCGGGCTGGCCGCGCGGATCGTCTCGATCTCGGCGGCGAGCCGCTCGGGCGCGAGCCCGGCGCCGCCGAGGCTGCCGAGCGCGCCCGCGTTCGAGACCGCAGCCACCATCGCGGCGGGGCTCGCGCCCAGCATCGGCGCCTGCACCAGCGGCAGGCGCAGGCCGAAGCGTTCGGCGAAGGACGCGGAAGACTGGAAGGCAGGGGACATGACGGGGCTCCGGGGAAGGCGCGGCCGGGGCACGCAGCCGCGCGCGGTCGATGGGTTCGGCTTCGACTCTAGCGAAGCCCGCCCGCGCCGGATAATGAAACCTCGTGATCGCTGCCATCTGCAAAATCGATAACCACCGCGCATCGGGATTCGGCCGCCAGGCGCGCCCAAACCTTGCAGTCGCCTGACGCACTGCAGCGAAGCGCGAACGATGGCACACTGACCCCGCCCTTTTCACCGTGGCCCGCCACCGTCGCGCGCGCCCGCCATCTGGAGAACAGCATGAGTTCGCAATGGATCGACATCCCCGCCGGCCAGGGATCATTTGGCGGCTACCTCGCGCTGCCCAAGGGCGGCAAGGGACCGGCCGTGGTCATCATTCAGGAGATCTTCGGCGTGAACGGCCACATCCGCTCGGTCGCCGACCAGTACGCGGCCGACGGCTACGTCGCGCTGGCGCCGGACGTGTTCTGGCGCACTCAGCCGCGCGTCGAGCTAGGTTATGAAGGCGCCGACCGCGACAAGGGCATCGAGCTGCTGCAGAAGACCGACGTGCACCAGGCCGCGGCCGATATCGCTGCGGCGGCCGCCGCGCTGCGCGCGCGTCCCGAGGTCGAGGGCAAGGTGGCCGGCATCGGCTACTGCTTCGGCGGCCGGCTCGCCTACCTGGCGGCCGCAGCCGGCGCGTTCGACGCGGCAGTGGCCTATTACGGCGGCGGCATCCAGGACCACCTGGACCTCGCCAACCACATCACCCAGCCGATCCTGTTCCACTATGCCGGGCTCGACCATGGCATCACGCCCGAGCACGTCGAGCAGGTGAAGGCCGCCTTCGCAAGCCGCCCGAACGCCGCCGTGCATCTCTACCCCGAGGCCGACCACGGCTTCAACTGCAACGTGCGCGCCTCCTACGACCAGCGCGCCGCCGCGCTCGCGCACGGCCGCACCCTGCAGTTCCTGGCCGAGAACCTGTAAGCAGACCTGTTGGCCGGGGGCGCTCCGCATCGCCGGGGCGCATCGAGTAGGGGACGGGGTTACCCCCGTCGCCCTCTCACACCACCGTACGTGCGGTTCCGCATACGGCGGTTCA
>JAYFRU010000349.1:0-3897 GCA_040946965.1 Burkholderia sp.
GGCCGACCGAGGCGCCCGATGCCGTATTCGAACATGGGCACGCCAATGCGATCGTGATCGGCGGCGCGGGGCTCGCGACGCTAGGCGGACTGATCGTCGGCATCTCGCTGCTGGCGCCCGGGGTGGCCTATCCCGTGCATCGGCATCCCCCCGACGAAGTCTATGTGGTGCTGTCCGAAGGGCAGTGGTGGCGCGAGGGGGCCGGCTGGTGGACGCCCGGCGCCGGCCAGCTGGTGCTCAACGACGGCGGCGTGCTGCATTCGATGCGCGCCCTCGATGCGCCCTTGCTGGCCGTGTGGTTCCTGAGCGGGGCGACGGCCGGCGGCTTGCCGGGCCAGCTCGACGAGGCCTGAGCCTCGCGCGCCTGGCCGCCTGCTCAGCCCGGTGCCTCGGCGCGGATGAAATCGATGAAGGCACGCAGCGGTGCCGGCACGAGCCGCCGCCCCGGATAGTAGAGAAACGGCCCCGAGAACGCATCCCACCACGGCTCGAGCACGCGCTCGAGCGCGCCGCTGTCGAAATGCGGCTTGAGCCAGTCCTCGAACAGGTAGACCAGCCCGGTGCCGGCCACGGCCGCGTCCACGCCGAGGTCGCAGGCCGCGCCCAGTTCCACCAGCAATTGCCCGACCGGCTCGATGCGCAGCCGTTCGCCATCGCGAGCGAAATCCCAAGGCACCGTCGCGCGGCCCGGAAAGCGGCCGAGGATGCATTCGTGATGGAGCAGCTCGCGCGGGTGCACGGGCCGGCCACGTCGATCGAGGTAGGCGGGCGAGGCGCCCAGCGCCATGCGCTGCACGCGCGGGCCGATCGGCACCGCGATCATGTCCTGTTCGAGCCGCTCCTCGTAGCGGATGCCGGCGTCGCAGCCGGCCGCCAGCACATCGACAAAGCTCTCGTCGGCGGCCACCTCCAGGCGGATCTCGGGATAGGCGGCCAGGAAGCGCGGCACGATCGCGGGCAGCACCAGGCGCGCGGCGCTGACCGGCACGTTCAGGCGCAGCGTGCCGGCCGGCCGGTCGCGGAAGCCGTTGACCACGTCGAGCGCGGATTGCACCTCGTCGAGCGCCGGCGCAAGCCGCGACAGCAGCCGCGCGCCCGCCTCGGTCGGCACCACGCTGCGCGTGGTGCGATTCAGCAGGCGCACGCCGAGCCGCGCTTCCAGGCGCCGCACGGCTTCGCTGAGCCCCGAGGCACTGATGCCGGTCGCCTGCGCGGCACCGCGAAAACCATTCGCGCGCGCCACCGCGACGAAGGCATGCAGATCGGATAAATCGGCACTCATTGTGCGCTCCTTCGGACAACCCGTGCGGATTATGCTGGCTTATCGAGGCAATCGCCAGCGCGTAAGCTCGGCTTTCCCTTCAAGGAGTAGCCAGATGAACGCCTCGTCCCAGACCCAGACCACCTATCAACTCGGCAGCCGCACGGTGCACCGGATCGGCTACGGCGCAATGCAGCTGGCCGGCCGCGGCGCCTTCGGGCCGCCGAAGGATCGCGCCACGGCCCTCGCGGTGCTGCGCGAGGCTGTCGAATCGGGCATCGACCATATCGACACCAGCGATTATTACGGCCCGCATGTGACCAACGAATTGATCCGCGAGGCGCTGCATCCCTATCGCGACGAACTGGTGATCGTCACCAAGATCGGCGCGCGGCGCGACGACCAGGGCGGCTGGCTGCCGGCGTATTCGGCCGCCGAGCTCAAGAGCGCCGTGCACGACAACCTGCGCCGCCTGAAGCTCGATGTCATCGACGTCGTCAACCTGCGCATCATGTTTTCGGCGCTCTCGCCGACCGAGGGCTCGATCGAGGCGCAACTGAGCGCGGTTGCCGAACTGCAGCGCCAGGGGCTGGTTCGGCACATCGGGCTCAGCAACGTCACGCGCGCGCAGGTGGAGGAGGGGGCGGCGGCTCTGCGAGATCGTCTGCGTGCAGAACCACTACAACCTCGTGCATCGTACCGACGACGCCTTGATCGACGCGCTGGCCGCCGATGGCATCGCCTACGCGCCGTTCTTCCCGCTCGGCGGGTTCTCGCCGCTGCAATCCTCGGCGCTGTCGGGCGTGGCCGAGCGCCTCGGCGCCACGCCGATGCAGGTGGCGCTGGCCTGGCTGTTGCGTCGCTCGCCGAGCCTGCTGCTGATTCCCAGCACCTCGTCGCTCGTGCATCTGCGCGAAAACCTCGCGGCGCGGCAACTGGCGCTGGACGATGAAGCGATGCGCGAACTGGCCGCGATCGCCGGTGCCTGAGTCATTTTTCACCATTCGGTGAAAACATGCCGAAGTGCATTTTGACCCTGTATCCAGGCATCGACGTGCACGTCCGGCAGCCGCCGGGTGGTTTTTTCGGCATCTCGCGCGATGGTCGCGAGCGGCTTGCGTCGATGCGCCAAGCCCTTGTTTTCAAGGCTTCCGATGGTCTTCCGGCCGATTTGCGCGCGGATTTCGTCGCGTTGGCCGGGCCATTCCCAGATGCGCGGAACGCTCAGGTCGATTACAGTGCTCGAATATCATGGCGGCGAGACTTTCCCGCCGTTCCCAAGCACACCAGGAGTCGACCACATGAGCACCGGCAGCACCCCGACTTTTCCGATCGAACGCCACCCCAACCCCACCTCCGCCGAAAAGCGCGCCGAACTGCTCGCCAATCCCGGCTTCGGCAAAATCTTCACCGACTACATGGTGACGATCCACTATACGGAAGGCCAGGGCTGGCATGACGCGCGCATCGAGCCGCGCAAGGCGCTCGAAGTCGATCCGGCCATGCTCGTGCTGCACTACGCGCAGGAAATCTTCGAGGGCATGAAGGCCTATCCGCTGCCGGACGGCAAGATCGCCCTGTTCCGCCCCGAGCAGAACGCACGGCGTTTCCGCAATTCGGCCCGACGCCTGGCGATGGCCGAGCTGCCGGAGGAGCTGTTCGTCAATGCGGTGCGCGAGCTGGTACGCCTGGAGCGCGACTGGATTCCGTCGGCCGAGGGCAGCGCGCTGTACCTGCGTCCGTTCACGATCGCCAACGAGGTGGTGCTGGGCGTGAAGCCCTCGGCGAAATACCTGTTCTGCGTGGTGGTCACGCCGGTGGGCGCCTATTTCAAGGGCGATGCGTCGAAGGGCGTGACGCTGTGGGTGTCGGATACCTACACGCGCGCGGCGCCCGGCGGCACCGGCGACGCGAAGTGCGGCGGCAACTACGCCGCGAGCCTGGCCGCCCAGGCCGAAGCCACGCGCGAGGGTTGCGACCAGGTGGTGTTCCTCGACGCGGTCGAACGCAAGTGGATCGAGGAACTGGGCGGCATGAACGTGTTCTTCGTGTTCGAGGACGGTTCGCTGCAGACGCCGCCGCTGGCCGGCACCATCCTGCCCGGCATCACGCGCGTCTCGCTGATCGAGCTGGCGCGTGATCTCGGCTACACGGTGCGCGAGGAGCCGTACTCGATCGAGCAATGGGAAGCCGATGCGAAGAGCGGCAAGCTGGTCGAGGCGTTCGCCTGCGGCACGGCCGCCGTGGTGACCTCGATCGGGCACGTGAAGGGCCGCAAGCACAACTTCACGATCGGCGAGGGCAATGCCGGCCCGATCACCCAGCGCCTGAAGCAGGGCCTGGTCGGGATCCAGACCGGCCGCGAAGCCGACCAGTACGGCTGGGTGGATATCATCGGCTGATGCCGCAACTGGGCCGGCGGCATTCGCCGGCTCTCGCTCGACGATCGTCCCCTCGCGCGGCGATCGCGCGAATTCCCGAATCCCGCGTCCCGAAGGCGCGGGGTTTTGTTTTGATGCGGGATTTTTCTACTCGATTGTCGTGCGAAGCGGTTTATCGTAGTGAACCACCCCGCAGCAAGCTGCGGGGCATCTAAAACCATCGCGCTAAAACAGCGCGAGCTGATGATCCGAATG
>JAYFRU010000350.1:0-3890 GCA_040946965.1 Burkholderia sp.
CAATCCGTTCGCATCGCCTGCAATCATCACCACGTGGGCTACTCCGTCCTCATGCTCGATTTATGCAACAACGCCTATTGACGATAATGGCGCACTGACGGAACGCACCCTGCTTGATTTAACCAAAAGAACGATATATAGCGCGATCGATCTCGTGAGAGACGCCGGCAGGCTCGGCTACTTGAAGCCCATGTTCGATCGACATATCATCGAGAAAATCAGCTATAATGAACAACTGCGCGTGGGCAAGGATTTTGATTTCTTATTGCGTGCGGTCATGAGGTATGGCGACGTAGCTGTCTATCCGGAAATGGGCTACCTCTATCGGGAACGTCATGGTTCCCTGTCGAGGGAGGCCGCATCGCAGGCGCTCGAAGCCATGATCGTTGCTGACCAACGCTTCCGCACCGAGCATCATATCGACAACACGTTGCTGGCGGCTCTGGATCGGCGCCTACAGGCAATGAGCACGCGCTTGCACTGGGAGTATGTGAAAACCTGCTTGCGTCAGCGTCGCTTTGCAAAAGCCTTCCGGGCAATACTTGTGCATCCGCGCGTCATTTGCCATGCAGTCGACTCGTATCGCCTAAGGTGAGTCGGTGGGCGACGCCAGGCGCCGATCAACGAAACTGCGAAATCTCAGCTCCTTCATCACATCGAGCTCGAGATCACGCTCCGCCAGCATCTTCTGCAATCTGGCGTTCTCCTGCTCAAGCTGCTTCGGGCGCTTCACATCCGTTGCCGCCATCCCGCCGACCTGCCGACGCTAGATGTAGATCGTCTGCTTGCTGATCCCGTGCTTCCTTGCCCCTCGGCGACTGGAGCCTTGTCCGCCTCGTGCAGGATCGTGAGCATTTGCGCTCGCGGGATCCGGCGCTTCTTCATGACTTCCTTTCTCCGTCGAAAGCCATGCTCTCAAGTGTCAACTGGTCCGAAAATCGCCAAGCAGGTCACGGCCATGTCCGATTCGTTCGATTTAGGCGCTATGCTGTCACGCCGCCCGGAGCGCGAAACCCGTTTCGGCGCCTGATCGATACGCTGCCTGCCATCGGTCGCGACCCCGTTCCGCCCACCCAGGAAACGCCATGTCGGACATCGCCCCTCGCGTCACCCCGCTACTCGCCCTGCTCCCCTTCCTGCGCCCCTACGCGGGACGCTGGGCGCTGGCCTTCCTGGCCCTGGTGACCTCGGCCGGCGCGACGCTGGGGCTGCCGGTGGCGTTCCGCTACCTGATCGACCGCGGCTTCGCGAGCGGCGAGCGCGTGCATATCGACCGCTACTTCATCGCGCTGTTCGTGGTCTCGCTGGTGCTGGCCTCCGCCACCGCGCTGCGTTTCTACTGGGTGTCCTGGCTCGGCGAGCGCGTCACGGCCGACCTGCGGCGCGCCGTGTACGACCACGTGATGCGCATGAGCCCGCAGTTCTTCGAGACCACCCAGACCGGCGAGGTGCTCTCGCGCCTCACCACCGACACCACCCTGATCCAGGCGGTGGTGGGCAGCAGCCTCTCGCTCGGCTTGCGCAACCTGCTGCTGGCGGTCGGCGGGGTGGCGATGCTGGTCACCACCAGCCCGGTGCTGTCGGCCTACATCATCGCCACCCTGGTCGTGGTGGTGGTGCCGATCGTCACCTTCGGGCGACGCGTGCGCAAGCTCTCGCGCACCAGCCAGGACAAGGTGGCCAATGCCAGCGCCCTGGCCGGCGAGGTGCTCAATGCGATGCCGACCGTGCAGTCCTACACGCAGGAGCACCACGAGGCGCAGCGCTTCGGCGCGGCGGTGGAAAGCGCCTTCGATACCGCACTCACGCGGATCCGGGCGCGCGCCTCGCTGACGGGCGTGGTGATCGTGTTCGTGTTCGCCGCCATCGTGTTCGTGTTGTGGCTCGGCGCGCAGGCCGTGCTGGCCGGGCGCATGACGGCCGGCCAGCTCTCGCAGTTCATCCTCTATGCCGTCTTCACGGCCGGCGCGGTGGGCGCCATCGCCGAGGTATGGGGCGACCTGCAGCGCGCTGCGGGCGCCACCGAGCGGCTGCTGCAGCTGCTGGCGGCGCGCTCGCCGGTCGAGCAAGCCGTCACCACGGTGGCACTGCCCGCGCGCGGCGCCGGCATCCGCTTCGACGCGATCGGCTTCTCCTATCCGTCGCGGCCGGGCACCGCCACGCTGTCCGACTTCACGCTCGAGGTGCGCCCCGGCGAACATGTCGCCCTGGTCGGGCCGTCGGGCGCGGGCAAGACCACCCTGTTCCAGTTGCTGCTGCGCTTCTACGATCCGCAGTCGGGCCGCATCCTGATCAATGGCGTGCCGACCAGCGAAGTCGCGCTCGTCGACTTGCGCCGGGCGATCGGCATCGTGCTGCAGGAATCGGTGATCTTCTCCGGCAGCGTGCTCGACAACATCCGCTACGGCCGGCCCGAGGCCAGCCTGGCCGAAGTGCAGCGCGCCGCCGGGATGGCAGCCGCCGCCGGCTTCATTGAGCAGTTGCCGGAAGGCTATGACACCTTCCTCGGCGAGCGCGGCGTGCGCCTGTCCGGCGGGCAGCGCCAGCGCATCGCGATCGCGCGCGCGATCCTAAAGGACCCGCCGATCCTGCTGCTGGACGAGGCCACCAGCGCGCTCGACGCAGCCAGCGAGCGGCTGGTCCAGACCGCGCTGGACAATGCCGCGCAGAACCGCACCACCCTGGTGATCGCGCATCGGCTCGCCACCGTCCAGCAGGCCGACCGGATCGTCGTGCTCGACCACGGCCGCATCGTCGCCCAGGGCCGGCACGCCGAGCTGCTCCAGCACTCGCCGCTCTACGCCCAGCTGGCGGCGCTGCAGTTCGGCGCGACGCCGCCGAGGGACGAGAATCGCGCAGCGCCGCCGGCCGAAGCGGCGCCCGAATGAACCCGCGACGGCACCGCGACCGACCGCTCAGGGCGTCTGGATCCCCCGCGCATTGACGCGGATCCGGTACAGCGAACTCGAGGCCGCGATATACATCTCGTCGCGGTTCACGCCGCCGAAGGTCAGGTTGGCGACCTTCGGCGGCACCGGAATCAAGGCCAGCTTCGTGCCATCCGGATGAAACACCTGGATGCCGATCGCGCTGCTGGTGAACACCCAGCCCCGGCTGTCCAGGCGAAAGCCGTCGGCGATGGTGGCGAAGATGCGCGGCTTGACCAGCGAGCGCCCGTTCACCACCTCGAACACGCGGATGTTGTGGAAGCCCTTGTCCTCGTAGGGAATCATCGAGGTGTCCGACACATAGAGCAGCGACTCGTCCGGCGAGAAGGCCAGCCCGTTCGGGCAGATCAGCAGGTCGGTCATCACGTCGAGCGTGCGCTCGCACGGATCGAAGCGGAACACGTAGCGGCCCGGCAGTTCCTGCTCGGCCTGGTGGCCCTCGTAGTCGGACAGGATGCCGTAGGGCGGATCGCTGAACCAGATGGTGCCGTCGCTCTTGACCACCACGTCGTTCGGCGAATTGAGGCGGCGGCCGTGGTAGTTGTCGACCACGACCTCGTCGTGCGTCTCGCTCAGGTCGCGCCCGAAGCGCGTGCGCACCAGCGCGCGCTGGCCGTGCGAGCAATGCAGCAGGCTGCCGTCGGCCTCGCGGAAATGGCCGTTGGTGTATTCGACCTGGTCGCGCCACACGCTCGCGCCGGTCTCGGGATGCCAGCGCATCATGCGGTTGTTCGGGATATCGCTCCACAGCACCGAGCCGTCCTCGTGTATCCAGACCGCGCCCTCGGACCAGATGCAGCCGCTCGCCAGTTGCTCAAGCGTCGCGCCCGGCGCCAGCAGATCGCGCGCGCGTTCGTCGTAGATCTGTAAGCGAGTCGTGTAGGCCGTTCGCTGATTCTCGCGCGCGTGAGCCAAGATGTGGGAATGAGGAGAAATCCGTGT
>JAYFRU010000351.1:0-3890 GCA_040946965.1 Burkholderia sp.
CCCCCCCCCCCCCCCCCCCCCCCCCCCCCCCCCCCCCCCCCCCCCCCCCCCCCCCCCCCCCCCCCCCCCCCCTCGACTCGACACCCGCGCTCACCTATCGTCGGATCACACCCAGCAACAGCGTGACGATGAAGATGATCACGAAGATGAAGACAGGATCTTCGCGATCTCGGCGGCCCCGGCCGCAATGCCGCCGAAGCCGAACACCGCCGCGATGATGGCGATGATGAAAAAGATCACTGCGTATCGAAGCATGTCTACCGCCAGTTTGAATCACGGGTACTTGTGTCGCGCACGACCGAGCCGTGGCGATCTGCCTGGATGATGCCGCCCGCGCCTCGCGCGCGCGCCGCCCGCTCAGATCGGCACGCGACGGCGCAGCTCAGCCGGCAGGATCTTCATGCCCTGCCGGTACTTGGTCACGGTGCGCCGCGCCAGCACCACTCCGCGCCCAGCCAGGCGCTGCGCCAGCGCCACGTCGGAGAGCGGCTCGCCGGCCGGCTCGGTCGAGATCATTTCGCGGATCAGCACCTTGGCGGCGGCCGCCGAACAGGCACCGCGCCCCGCCGCCTCGAGCTTGCGCGGGAAGAAGTGCTTGAACTCGAACACGCCGTGCGGCGTGGCCATGCACTTGTTGCCGGTGGCGCGCGAGATGGTCGATTCGTGCAGGTCGAGCTCCTCGGCGATATCGCGCAGCACTAGCGGCTTGAGTGCGATCGCGCCGTAGCGGAAGAAATCGCGCTGCCGCGCGACGATGCATTCGCCCACGCGCTGGATCGTGTCGAAGCGCTTCTGCGCGTTGCGGATCAGCCAGCGCGCTTCCTGCAGCTGCTGGCCGAGCGGCGACTGGGTCGACTCGCTGGACTTGGCGAACAGCTTCGCATAGAGCTTGTGGATCCGCGCGCGCGGCATCACGGCCGGGTTGACGGTCACCACCCAGCGCCCGCTCACCTGGCGCACGATCACGTCGGGCACCACGTAGTCGCCGCTCGCGCCGCCATAATGATTGCCGGGGCGCGGATCGAGCTTGCGCACCAGTGCACAGGCCGCGCGCAGCGTGGCTGTGTCGCAACCGAGGCGACGCTGGATCTCAGCGGTCTCGCGGCGCGCGAGCCGTTCCAGGTGATGCTCGGCGATCGCCTTGGCGCATTCCACGTCGGGACGCCCCGCCGGCATCGCGGCGAGTTGCAGCGTCAGGCATTCCGACAGCGAGCGCGCGGCCAGCCCCGGCTTGTCGAGCGACTGCACGCAGCGCAGCGCGATCGAGAGATCCTGCTCGTTGAAGCAGTTCTCGGAATCGGCAATGGTCTCGGCCAGCTCGGTGAGCGACTGGCGCAGATAGCCGTCGTCGTCGAGCGCGTCGATGATAGTGCGCGCCGCCGCACGGTCGCGCGGATTGAGCGGATACAGGCACAGCGCCTCGTGCAGGTGCTCGTGCAGCGAAGGCTCCACCACCAGCCGCTCTGAAGGCTCGAGATCGAAGGCCTCGCCGGAACGGCGCAGCGAGCTGCCGCGCATCGAGGGCTCGGCCGTATACGACGGCTCGCCGTCGGGCGGCCCCGCCTCGGCCGCGATCAGGATCGGCGACTCGGTGGTCTCCGCCGATTCGGCCGCCTGCGCGGCCTCGTCGAAGGGCGTGCGCGTGTCCTCGTCGCCCGATACCTGGACGTCCTCGAGAAACGGGTTGGTGTCCAGCGCTTGACGCAGTTCCTGCTGGAATTCGAGCGCCGACAGTTGCAACAGCCGCAGCGACTGTTGCAGCCGCGGCGTCAGTGTCAGGTGTTGTCGCATCTGTAGCGCGAGCGTTGCGGGCATCCGGATGCTCCTCGTCGTTGATTGGGACTGTCCCGACTTTTGCAACATCCGTACCAGCCTGGCCGAGCCTTGTGCGGCGGGGCTTGGGAACCCACGAGGGTGCTCGCTCCCGCGCGGCCGGAGCATTTTTTACAAGCGGATTGGCAAGATTTGGTCCGGGCAGCGGGGTGCGGACGCCCGGCTTCGGCGCGCGTGCCGCGCGCCCCGCACCGAAGGCTTCCTCTAGACCCGGCCAAGGGGCTGCGCGCCCCTGCCCTCGGTCGAGACAGCGGCATGCGGCACTCGCCGCCGGGCTCCGGCAGCACCCGTTCACAGGCCGCCCACGCCCTGCCGGGTACGCATCGTGCTGAATGGAAGCGCCCGCCGGCGCATCGCGCGGGACCGGCGAGGGGGGCGCCCATCAGGCCGCATTCGCCGTGCAAGCCGTAACAACCACTGGTCGCGCAGGCTCGTGCCGGACCGTGCACGCAGCGCAGCTCATATGAACGACAAAATCAGAGAGGAAAGTATGAAAGGACTGCGTACCCTGGCAGTGATGGTGTCCGCAGTGGCTATGCTCAGCGCAGGCGGTGGGGATGGCAACGACATCGGCACCATCATCGGCGTCTCGAAACCGCAGGCGTGCTTCATCAACGCGGTGCCGCTCGGCCCCAATCTCGACTACTACCTGAACGGCCAGGTCAATACCGCCAACATCGCCTACAAGAGCGTGACGAGCTATGCCAGCCTCGACAGCGGCAACCAGACCGCTTCGTACGACGCCAACGGCACCACCGTCACGCTGGGCTCGCAGGCCTTCTCGGCCGCCGATGGCCATCACTACACCACCATCGCGCTGCCGAGCACCTCGACGCCGATCTCGGTGATCGACGATCCCTTCGCCAAGGGCCTGCTGTCGGACAAGGCCCGCGTGCGCGGCTTCAATGCCTCGCCGAATGCGCAGAACGTCGACATCTACGTGGTGCCGGCCGGCAATACCAATATCAGCGCCATCGGCCCGACCATGCCGGGCCTGGCCTACCAGGGCGCGGTGCCGGCCAGCGGGCAGGATTCGATCTACATCGCGGGCGCCAGCGTCCAGGTGATCGTCACCGCCACCGGCTCGAAGACGCCGATCCTGACCACCGCGCCGATCACGCTCGCCGACAACGCCGACTGGCTGGTGCTGACGATTCCGGCGGGCGGCATCCAGGACGTGGTGCCGAACGACATCCACGTGCTGGTGACGCAGGGCAACGGCGCTCAAACCGCGCAGGAACTGGGTCCGCAGTAATCAGCCTCGCGGGCACACGTCGGGCCAGCCCGCGTGTGCAATACGACGACGCCCCGCTTCGAGCGGGGCGTCGTGTCGTTTGGCGTCATGCCGGGTGCGCCGCGGCGGCGCCTGCCTCAGTTCGAGGGCGGGGCCGAGGGTTCGAGCCGGATCACGCGCTCGGTGCGCGCGCCATAGGTGCGGCCCGCATCGACGATGCCGGCCTGGCTGACCTGCCAGCCCAGCCGCGTCTCGACGGCCGGCTGCGAGCCGCCGAGACGGCTCGCGAAACCGGCCAGGCCATCGTCGGGCGTGCTCACGCTGTCGTCGAGCGAGGCGTTCGAGTGGATCACGTTATCGCGCCAGTGCGGCGCGTCGCGGTGGGCGTCGAAGCTCTTGCCGTCGACGTCCACGCAGCTGTCGGAGGCGCCCATGTTGGCGTTGTCGAGCGTCGCGATGCGGCTTGCCGCGCGACGCACCGGATCGCCGTGTTCCAGCAGCGCATAACGCGCACGGTCGATCGGCGGCAGCCCGGTCGGCACCTTCGCGGCGATCCGCTCGGGCGTGAGCTTGCGCTCGGCCGTGGCCGGCCTCGCGCCGACTGCTTCGGTTTCCGAATGATTTCCTGTCTGTGCCATCGTCTCCTCCTGGTCGAAACGCGTCGCGCCCGCCAGGCGCGGAGCCTGGCGGGCGGCAATCGAGTCGTCCGACGCGCGAGGACGCGCTCGGACTAGAACTGGTAATTGACCGACAGGTCGAAGGTGGCGTTGGCCGAACTCTGGGTGATGGGGCTGTGGCGCGCGCTGCCGACCAACTGCTGGAT
>JAYFRU010000352.1:0-3872 GCA_040946965.1 Burkholderia sp.
ACGATCCGTTATCGCGCCCTGCAGAACCGGGCCTTCGGTGTCGATCCGCTCAGGTGCGTGTTGTGCGGCAGCCCGTTGCGATATGCGGGCATTACCCGAGGCCAGTCGCTGGCGCAACTGCGACCGCATCACGAGGCGCTGGCCCGCGCGAAAATCGTGAACTGACATTCCGGGGGGAGCAGTCCGTGCGCAATCAGCAGAAATGGCCGGTTTGAGCAAAATCATGTCTCATTCGCGATAGTCGCCGCACACCAGAGGGGCGGCTACGCTGGCCCGTGCTCTATCACACCGCACTTTTTCCGACAAACCTCCCCGCTCGCTCACTTCGAAATTCCTATGCATCGAGGCAACCGGGGTGAATGCTCTAAACTGGCAATTCTAAATGACCTGTTCGCGCGCCACGGCGCCCGGATCACGCATGACAGCCCCCGATCAGTCCGACCCGTCCTCCCTGCCCAGCCAGTCCGAATCGCCGCTTGTGCTCGTCCAGGCCGAGGTGCCGTTCGAGCCGAAGCCGATTCTCGCGCAATTGCCGCATCTGCCCGGCGTCTATCGTTACTACGACGCCGGCGGCGCGGTGCTCTACGTCGGCAAGGCGCGCAACCTGAAGAAGCGCGTCTCGAGCTATTTCAACAAGACCCAGCTGTCGCCGCGCATCGCGATGATGGTCACGCGCATCCGCCGGATCGAGACCACCGTGACGCGCTCGGAAGCCGAGGCGCTGCTGCTCGAGAACAACCTGATCAAGGCGCTCGCGCCGCGCTACAATATCCTGTTTCGCGACGACAAGTCCTATCCCTACCTGAAGCTGACCGGGCATGCGTTTCCGCGCATGGCCTATTACCGCGGCGCCGTCGATCGCAAGAACCAGTATTTCGGGCCGTTCCCGAGCGCCTGGGCGGTGCGCGAGAGCATCCAGATCCTGCAGCGCGTGTTCCAGCTGCGCACCTGCGAGGATTCGGTGTTCAACAATCGCACGCGCCCCTGCTTGCTGCACCAGATCGGCCGCTGCACGGCGCCCTGCGTCGGCGCGATCGGCGAGGAGAATTACGCGCGCGATGTCTCGAACGCCTCGCGCTTCCTGCTCGGTCGGCAGAACGAAGTGATGAAGGAACTCGAGCAGAAGATGCACGCCTTCGCCGCCGAGCTGAAGTTCGAGCAGGCTGCGGCGGTGCGCAACCAGATGAGCTCGCTGTCGACCGTGCTGCACCAGCAGGCGATCGAGGTCGGCGGCGAGAGCGATGTCGACATTCTGGCCGTGGTGGCGCATGGCGGGCGCGTCTGCGTGAACCTGGCGATGGTGCGCGGCGGCCGGCACCTGGGCGACAAGGCCTATTTTCCGGCGCATACCGCCAGCGCGATCGCGCTGGCGGCTGGCCGGGACGAGGAGGCGGAGGCGGAGGCGGAAGGCGCCGGTGGGCCGGAGGCGGGGGAGGCGACGATCGTCGAGGATCTCGCTGCGGCGGTCGGCACGCTGCACGGCGATATCGATGCGCAGGCGGCCGCGCCCGAGGCCGATGCGGCGGGCCTGGCGCTGTTCGCCGAGGCGCCGGGGCTTTCGGCGGCCGACCATGATGCCACCGCGCCGGCCGAGGCGGGTGAGGCAGTCGAAGCGGCCGGCGCCGATGCGGAAGCGGACCCGGCCGGCGTCTCGATCGAGAGCGAGGTGCTCGAGGCCTTCATCGCCCAGCACTATCTCGGCAATCGCATGCCGCCCGTGCTGGTGGTCAGCCACGCGCCGGCCAATCGCGAATTGATCGACCTGCTGATCGAGCAGGCCGGCCACAAGGTGGCGGTGCTGCGCCAGCCGCAAGGCCAGAAGCGTGCCTGGCTGTCGATGGCCGAGCAGAACGCGCGGCTCGCGCTGGCGCGCCTGCTGTCCGAGCAGGGCTCGCAGCAGGCGCGCACGCGCGCGCTGGCCGAGGTGCTGGGTTTCGAGGCCGAGGATCTCGCCCAGCTGCGCATCGAGTGCTTCGACATCAGCCACACCATGGGCGAGGCGACGCAGGCTTCCTGCGTGGTGTTCCATCATCACAAGATGCAGTCGGGCGAGTACCGCCGCTACAACATCACCGGCATTACGCCCGGCGACGACTACGCGGCGATGCGCCAGGTGCTCACGCGCCGCTACGAGAAGATAGTCGAGCAGGCGGCCGAATCCGCTGCGGCCGATGCGGCCCCCGGCATCGACGGCGACGCCACGCGCGCCAGCGCGAGCGCCGCGCTGCTGCCGAACATCGTGCTAATCGACGGCGGCAAGGGCCAAGTGAAGGTGGCGCGCCAGGTGTTTACCGAGCTCGGGCTCGACGTGTCGATGCTGGTGGGCGTGGCCAAGGGAGAGGGGCGCAAGGTCGGCCTCGAGACGCTGGTGTTCGTCGAAGGCCGCCCATCGCTCGAGCTCGGCAAGGAAAGCGCGGCGCTGATGCTGGTCGCGCAGATTCGCGACGAGGCACATCGCTTCGCCATCACAGGCATGCGCGCCAAGCGCGCCAAGACGCGCCAGACCTCGCGGCTGGAAGAGCTCGAAGGGGTCGGGGCGAAACGGCGCCAGCGCCTGCTGGCGCGCTTCGGCGGCTTGCGCGGCGTGGTGGCCGCGAGCGTGGAGGAGCTGGCCAGCGTCGAGGGCATCTCGCACGCGCTGGCCGAACAGATCTACCGCCAGCTGCACTGAGGCGGCGCAGGGCCTTCGGGCTGCGGATCCCGCTCGGCTTGTGGCAGGCCGGGCGGCGCGGCACAATTGCACATCCTTTATACGTCCAGCCCGTCATGCCGTTCAATTTCCCGATTTTCCTGACTTGGGTGCGAATCGTGCTGATTCCGCTCGTCGTCGGCCTGTTCTACCTGCCGGACGTGATGATGAGCGTCGAGCACCGCAGTCTCGCAGCCGCGCTGGTATTCGTGCTGGCCGCCCTGACCGACTGGTTCGACGGTTTCCTGGCGCGCAAGTGGAACCAGACCTCGGCATTCGGCGCCTTCCTCGATCCGGTGGCGGACAAACTGATGGTGACGGCCGCGCTGCTGATCCTGGTGCAGCTCGCGCGCCTCGGCGCGGCGATCGCGCTGGTGATCATCGGCCGCGAGATCGCGATCTCGGCGCTGCGCGAGTGGATGGCTCAGATCGGCGCCTCGAAGAGCATGGCGGTGAATTCGCTCGGCAAATTCAAGACCGCTTGCCAGATGGTCGCGATCCCGATGTTGCTGTACTATGGCGCGCTGCCGATTGGGGGCGGTATCGCGATCGACACCCGCGTGTGGGGGCTCTGGCTCATCTACCTCGCGGCGGTGCTGACGATCTGGTCGATGCTGTACTACATGAAGCTCGCGTGGCCGCAGATTCGCGAGCGTGGCGGTGCGATGTGAGGTCTTGCAGAGGTGTCGAAAAAAAGGCTGCGAAAAACGCTTGACACACTGAAACGGGTTCTACATAATTCCATTTTTCCGCTTCACTTAAACGAACGCAGCAGCAAACAAAGCAAAAGCGCGGAGATGCCAGCAAGTAATGTGGCGATGGCAGCAGGAAGCAAAACGCGGGAGTAGCTCAGTTGGTAGAGCGCAACCTTGCCAAGGTTGAGGTCGCGAGTTCGAGACTCGTCTCCCGCTCCAAAACAAGGGGAAGCCAGGCTTCCCTTTTTGTTTGGCGGATTTTCCGGTTCACCGGGTCAGCCAGATAAAAATCTGCGGTCGTTGCATCGGTATCGCGACGGTCGACAGTCCGCTTATGGCGCGATAGCAAAGCGGTTATGCAGCGGCCTGCAAAGCCGTGTAGGCCGGTTCGACTCCGGCTCGCGCCTCCAGGTAGAACGAGATAAAGCCCTGATTCGTCAGGGCTTTTCTTTTTTCGTGCGCCCGGCTGGGCGCACACACTTGGAGGT
>JAYFRU010000353.1:0-3870 GCA_040946965.1 Burkholderia sp.
CTGGCGATGCTCAACTGGCTCGGCGTGAAGCCCGCGTACTCGCGTCCGCGCGTGAGCGACGACAACGCGTTCGTCGAATCGTTGTTCCGCACGGCCAAGTACCGGCCGGAGTTCCCGGCGCACGGCTTCGAGGATCTGGACGCCGCCCGGGAATGGGCGATGCGGTTTGTGCACTGGTACAACAACGCGCATCGACACGGCAGCATCCGCTACGTCACGCCGACGCAGCGACATGCGGGCGCAGACGTCGCGATTCTGGCCGCACGACACGAAGTCTATCAGGCGGCCCGCGCGCGTCATCCGGCCCGTTGGTCGGGTCCGACGCGCAACTGGACGCCGGTCGGCGCCGTCGCGCTCAACCCGGAGCGCGATGCCATCGTCCGCAAGGTCGGAATCAGGGTTCATAAACAGGCTCACGTTGCATAACCGAGGCGACAACTACCTTGACGCGCACCGACCGGAATCCGACAATTCTCGAAGGACGACGGGCGGCTTGCCTACGCCAACACGTCGGCGGCGCGGCTCCCCGCCTCGCTTGCCTCGACGGTCAGCGGCGTGATCGGGCTCGACAATGTCGGCGTGCTGCACGCGAATGGCCGACGCTCGCCCATGCCCACCCCGGCTCCCGCGCAAGTGCCCGGCGTGGAGCGACGGCTGTCCGAGACGGCTTCGGCGAATCCGCTGGTGGTCGGCCCCACGCACCGAGCGACTTCGTCGGCATCTACAACGCCAGTGGCCTGCCGAGCGCCTCTCGCACGGCGGTGGGTGTGATCTGTGTCGGTGACGATATCCAGCAGGTCGTCGCGGATCTGGGCGCGTATCGTGCGGACCGATTCCAACCCGTCGCACTACAACGGCAACAACGATCGCGACGAATTCGCAATGGACAGCCAGACCATCGTCGGCGTGTCGGGCGGCGTGAACAGCCTGACGTTCTACAATTCTCCGACATGGCTCTGGTCCGACATCGCCGTCGCCCTCAACCGGGCGGTCTCGGACAACACCACCAAGGTCATCAGCATGTCGATCGGTGGCGACGAGCAGGACACCAATCCGCCCGCGTCCGTGATGGACCAGATCTTCGAGGCCGGCATCGCGCAAGGTCAGACCTTCGTCATCTCGTCTGGCGACAACGGCGCCTATTCGCACAACAAGGGCAGCGGCTTGTTCGTGTCGAATTCGGGCGGCGCCCCGATGCTCGATGCCAACGTCGGCCCCAGCCAACTGGCCAGCTATAGCGTGCAGTACCCGGAGAGTTCACCTTATGTGATTTCGGTGGGTGCCACCACGCTCTACACGCGTTCGAACAGCCTCTGTGCGTGGGAGGAGCCCATGAACTGGTGGTACAACTTCACCGTACAGGGCAACGTCAGTCGTGCGCCTTCCCTGATGTGGAACGACAACAGCCAGTCCTACAGCAACGCTTTGGGCAACGGGTGGAGGCACCAGCCGCTTCGAGAGCGCTCCCGCGTGGCAGCGACAAGTCAACGGTGGATCGCGACTCCGCTCGGTACCAGACGTGTCATTCGACGGTGATCCGCAATCGGGCGTGATGGTCGTCGAGCAGGGCCAGTCGCCCATTCAGTACGGGGGCACCAGTCTGTCCGCGCCGATCTTCGCGGGCCTTCTCGCGCGCCTGCAGACCCAGAACAACAACCGCCTCGGCTTTCCGGCGCGGGGCCTCTACACGGCGTTCTCGGGGGGCGACCGGCTCCACGCTGTTCAACCAGGTCGACCTGGCAGCGGCAAACGGCACGGGTAATGGCGTGACCTGGAATGGCGTCAACTATGGCTATCCGCTGACCGTCGGCTGGAACCGTGCAACTGGCTGGGGCAGCATCAACATCGGCAAGCTCGCGAGCTACATCCAGGCCAATCCCGGTCTGTTCCAGTAGCCAGACGCGATCTCCCGACACGGCCCTCGGCACGACATGCCGATTGTCACGATGCCTTGCCTCCCGGCGCGGGTAACGAATCCAGCGCCGCGCGGGAGGCAAGGCGCGCCCCTCATCGATGCCTGACGGAATCCTTCGTCATCCTCTCCGGCTGCCATCATTTAAATGAAAGGCGCGGGGCCGCCGCCCCGCGTCGATGCGCTCCGTGCGGCCGTACCTGCCGGCCGCACGGAGCCGACAGATCAGCGACGGCTCGCCAGCCGCCGCACCACGTCCACCAGCAGGTCGACCTCGTCGTAGGTGTTGTAGAAGGCCAGCGAAGGGCGCACGGTCGCCTCCAGCCCGCAGCGCCGGAGGATCGGCTGCGCGCAATGATGCCCGGAGCGCACCGCGATGCCCTCCTCGTTCAGGGCACGGCCCACCTCTTCGGTCTCGTAGCCCTTCAGCACGAAGGACAGCACGCTGGCCTTGGCGCGCGCGGTACCCACCAGGCGCACGCCCGGCACCGGCCCGAGCCTGGCGGTGGCATAGGCAAGCAGGTCGTGCTCGTAGCGCGCGATCAGCTCGATGCCCACCCGGCTCACGTAGTCGAGCGCCGCGCCCAGGCCCACCGCGTCGGCGATGTTGCCGGTGCCGGCCTCGAAGCGGTTCGGCGGCGGCTGGAACACGGTGCGCTCGAAGGTGACGTCGGCGATCATGTTGCCGCCGCCCTGCCAGGGCGGCATCGCCTCCAGCAGCGCGCGCTTGCCGTAGACCACGCCGATCCCGGTCGGGCCGTAGATCTTGTGGCCCGAGAACACGAAGAAATCGGCGTCCAGCGCCTGCACGTCCACCCGCATGTGCGAGATCGACTGTGCGCCGTCGACCAGCGCCACCGCGCCCGCGCGATGCGCGAGATCGATGATCTCCTTGACCGGCACCACCGTGCCCAGCGCGTTCGACACCTGGGTGACCGACACGATGCGGGTGCGATCGTTGAGCAGCTTGCGGTACTCGTCGAGCAGCACCTGCCCCGTGTCGTCCACTGGGATCACGCGCAGCGTCGCGCCGACCTGCGCGGCGAGCTGCTGCCAAGGCACGATGTTGGCGTGATGCTCCAGGTTCGAGACCACGATCTCGTCGCCCTCGCCGACGTGCTGCACGCCCCAGGTCTTGGCGATCAGGTTGATCGCCTCGGTGGTGCCGCGCACGAACACGATCTCGTCGGTCGAGCCCGCGCCGATGAAGCGATGCACCGTGTCGCGCGCCTGCTCGTAGGCGTCGGTGGCGCGGCCCGCCAGCGCATGCGCGGCGCGGTGGATGTTCGAGTTCTCGTGCGCGTAGAAATACGCGAGCCGATCGATCACCGCCTGCGGCTTGTGGGTGGTGGCGGCGTTGTCGAACCAGACCAGCGGCTTGCCGTTGACGCGCTCCTGCAGGATCGGGAAATCGCGGCGGATCGCATTCACGTCGAAGGGCGGATGCGCCGACGCGAAGCGGCGCTCGGTATCGAGCGAGCGGTTCTCGTCGATGAAGTAGCGCGAGACATCGCCCGATGCCGCCGGCCCGGGCGCGGCGGCCCCGCGCTCGCCGGTCAGCGCCAGCAGCTCGCGCCAGGCCTCTTCGCCGGGCAAGCCATAGGCTGGCGTGACGCCCAGGCTCGGCGGTGCGATCGATTGCGGCTCGGCATGCCAGCCATGCGCGCCGTCGCCGACGAAATAGAACGGCGAGGCCGGTGCCGCGGACGAGGCCGATGCTCCGCGCGCGGCCGAGGCGGAGGCAGGCGCCGCGACCGGCTGGACACCGAGCAGCGCGCCGCCCGAACGCGGCTCGAAGCCCGGCGCGACGATCGCCAGCGCATCGGGCGCGCCGTTGGCGGCCGCCGCGTGCGGCGCCAGCGCCGGGGCGCGGTTGCCGAGCGTGAGCAGCTGGGTCGGCGCGGCGGGCGCCAGGTTCGCGCCCGCCGGCAGGCCTTGCGAGGGCAGCCCGGTGCCGG
>JAYFRU010000354.1:0-3862 GCA_040946965.1 Burkholderia sp.
ACCCCGGCGCGCGGGGAGGAGGAAAATTCGCTCATCCCGAGATTCTCGCTCCAGTGGCGCTAAGTGGATAGCCCTTACAAACATACAGTGTTTTGCGTAACCGACCCCATGCATCCCGCCCTTGCTCATCCTGAAGCAATACATCCAGCGCTCTGGCGCGCCAGTCAGTTGGCCCGCCCGAGCGCACGTGGCGTCGACACCGGCCATCCGGATCTGACGGCCGAGCTTCCCGGCGGCGGCTGGCCGGCCGGCGCGCTGGTCGAATTGCTCACGCAGCAGCCGGGAATCGGCGAGCTCCGGCTGCTGGCGCCCGTGCTTGCGCGCTCGGCCGGCCGGCCAGTCGTGCTGATTCAGCCCCCGCATGCGCTCCAGCCCCTCGCGCTCGCGTATTGGGGGATCGATCCGGCGAGCTTCGTCACGCTGCCGGCGCCGCGCACGGCTGACGCGCTGTGGGCCGCAGAGCAAGCACTGCGCGCCGGCACGTGCGCCGCCGTGCTGCTCTGGCAGTCCCACGTGCGTGCGGATGCGTTGCGACGGCTCAATCTGGCCGCGCAGAGCGGCTCGGCGCTGTTCTTCCTATTCCGACCAACTGCCGCCGCGCGCGACGCGTCGCCGGCACCGCTAAAGCTCGCGCTGGCCCCGAGGCGCGACGGCATCGACGTCACGTTCGTGAAGCGTCGCGGGCCGACGCGCGATATGGCGCTGTTCGTCCCGTTGTCCCCTTCGCCGATTTTGTTGAACCGCCATGCAAGTCTGGATCGGCGTGCATCTGCCGCACCTCAACCTCGAAACGTTCCGGCCACGATCGCCGGCGCCGTCGCCGGATGATGCGCGCGGGCTCGTCGTGCTCGAGAGCGGCCGCGTCGTGGCGCTCGATCCCGCCGCGCGCGCGCTCGGCGTCGTCGCCGGCATGCGTCGTGGGGGCGTGCTGTCGCTCGCGCCGGACGCGCAAATCCGTGAGCGCGACGTCGCGCGCGAGCGCGAGCTCGTGCTCGGTGTCGCCTACGCGCTCCTGCAGTTCACGCCGAGCGTCGTCGACGCCGACGAGGCCGTGGTGCTGCTCGACGTGACGGCCAGCCTGCGCCTCTTCCACGGGATCCGTGCGCTGCGCCGGCGCGTGCGCGACGTTGTCGCATCCTTCGGCGTCTCTGCAGCGATATCCGTCGCGTCGACGGGCCCGGCCGCGTGGATGGTCGCCCGGGGCTTACGCGGCGGGCTCGCGCTATCCGCCCGATCGTTGCGCCGCGCGCTCGCGCGCGTGTCGCTTGCCGTAGCGCCTGACGCCCGGCGCTACGCGATCTGGTTCGATGATCTCGGCTGCGAAACGCTCGCGGATCTGCAGCGCTTGCCGCGCGCCGGGCTCAAGAAGCGATGCGGCACGCAGCTGCTGGACTGGCTCGACCAGGTCGCCGGCGACGCGCCGGCCGCTTACGACTGGCTCGACATGCCACCGTCGTTCGACACGCGCGTCGAGCTGATGGACCGCGTCGAGCACGCCGAGGCGCTGCTGTTCGTCGCGCGCCGGCTCATTCTGCAGCTGACAGGCTGGCTCACGGCGAAGCAGTTGGACGTCGCCGCATTCGCGTTGCTGCTCGAGCACGAGCGCGGCCGCGATGCGATCGCGCCGACCGAGATCGAGATCGCCCTGGGCGCCCCCACGCGGTTCGAGGAGCACCTGACCCGGCTCGTTAAGGAACGGCTCGGACACGTCGAGCTCGCCGGGCCCGTGATCGCCGTGCGACTCGTCGCGCGCAGCGTGCAGGAGGCGGCCGCGCCGAGTGATTCGCTGTTCCCGGAGCCTGGCGGCACGCCGCAGGATCACGCTCGGTTGCTCGAGCTGTTGACCGCCCGCCTCGGTGCCGAGAACGTCCTCGTTCCGGCTCCCATGGCCGACTACCGTCCGGAGGCGGCCACTCGATGGGTGCCGATGCGCGACGCGCCGAAGGCCGCGCCGCTTCCGGCCGATCTGCCGCGGCCGGCATGGCTGCTCGACAAGCCGGTTCCGCTGCTCACACGCAAGCATCGGCCGTTCTACGGCACGCCGCTGCGCATGGTGTCGCCTGGCGAGCGTATCGAAGGCGGCTGGCAGGATGGACGGACGGTCACGCGCGACTACTTCGTCGCCGAGGACGACAACGGGATCTGCTACTGGATCTACAAGGAACGACCGACGGCCAGCGACGAAAGCCAGCCGCGCTACTTCCTGCACGGTCTATTCGGTTGATTCGCGATGAGCGCGCCGAGCTACGGCGCCCTGCCCGCCTACGCGGAACTCCAGGTCGCCAGTGATTTTTCGTTTCTGCACGGCGCGTCGCGCGCCGAGGAATACGTCGCACGCGCGGCGCAGCTCGGCTACAGCGCGATCGCGATCACCGACGAGTGCTCGCTCGCTGGCGTCGTACGCGCACACGTCGAAGCGAAGGCGGCGAACATGCCGCTGATCGTCGGCTCGCACTTCCGACTGTCGGCGGCCGACGGCACGGCGGCGATCGCGTTCTCCGCACTCGCGATGAATCGCGACGGCTATGGCAATCTCTGCGAGCTCGTGTCGCTCGGGCGCATGCGCGGCAAGAAGGGCACGTACCGGCTGGCGCCGCTCGACCTCGAGCATCCGGAAGCGCCCTTCACCCACCTGCGCAGCCTGCCCGACTGTATCGCGATCCTGTCGCCGGACTTTCCGGCCAATGAGCAACGGCTCGACGCGCAGGTCGAATGGTTCGCGCGCGTGTTCGGCGATCGCGCATGGGTCGCTCTGACGCTGCACGCGCGTGCGATGGACGATATCCACTGCGGCGTGGTCGAGCGGGTCGCCGCGCGCCACGGCGTGCCTGTGGTGGCCACCAGCTGGCCGCTGATGCACGTTCGATCGCGCAAGCCGCTGCAGGACGTATTGACCGGCATTCGGCTCGGCCGGCCGGTATCCGAATGCGGGTACGAGCTCGCGCCCAACGCCGAGCGGCACCTGCGATCGCGGCTACGGCTCGCGAACCTCTACCCGGCCGGCGCGCTCGAGGAAACCGTGCGCGTCGCGCGGCGCTGCACGTTTTCGCTCGACGACCTGAAGTACGAGTATCCGGACGAACTGGTGCCGGCCGGCTACGACGCCGCGACCTACCTTCGCGAGCAGACCTATATCGGCGCACGCCGGCGTTTCCCGGCCGGCATCCCGTTCGACGTGCAGTCGCAGATCGAGCACGAGCTGCAGCTGATCGCCGAATTGAACTACGAACCGTACTTCCTGACCGTCTACGACATCGTGCAGTTCGCACGCGAGCAAGGCATCCTGTGCCAGGGCCGTGGGTCGGCTGAGAATTCGGCCGTCTGCTTCTGCCTCGGGGTGACCGAAGTAGACCCTTCCCGCTCAAACATGCTGTTCGAGCGATTTATCTCGAAAAATAGGGCCGAACCCCCAGATATTGACGTGGACTTCGAACATGACCGTAGAGAGGTCGTCATGCAGTACATCTACGGCAAGTACGGCCGCACGCGCGCGGCGCTAACGGCGGCCGTCACCACGTACCGTCCGCGTAGCGCGCTGCGCGAGGCCGGCAAGGCACTCGGCGTCGATCCGGCGATCGTTGATCGTGTCGCCAAGCAGCACCACTGGTTCGATTCGCGCGCGGATCTGCTGCAGCGGTTCGCCGAAGCCGGTCTCGATCCCGACGCGCCGCTGAATCAGCAGTGGGCCGCGTTCGCCGCGCAGTTGCTCGGCTACCCTCGCCACCTGTCGCAGCACTCGGGCGGCTTCGTGATCAGCCGCGGCAAGCTCACGCGACTCGTTCCGCTCGAGAACGCGGCGATGGAAGATCGCACGATCATCCAGTGGGACAAGGACGACATCGAGGCGCTCGGGATCCTGAAG
>JAYFRU010000355.1:0-3833 GCA_040946965.1 Burkholderia sp.
TTGCTCCGGTGCCCAAGGTTACCAGCTCGCCGCGAAAGTAAACAGCCCCCTCACGGGGAATTTGAACTGGCCTCTTAGGTTGCCTGTTTCGATGGTCTGTTCTGCGGGTCGACGCCTCCGGTCGGCCTTGCCGAGGCTGACTTGCCTGTCTCTTCGGCGCCTTCCCGCCGCCGATTTCCTCCGCGCCGATGCTGCCTCGCTTTCTTCCGTCTCCTTTTTGAGGGACTCCCGCCCGCGCGCGCCCCGCGCCGGGCCTGCCCGGGCTGTTTAGCGGGCCGTAAAGACAGTACACTCGTGCTGGCTCGCGCTCCACCGGGCGCCACGCCGTCCGTGCCGCGACGGCTCCCGAACGTATCCGCTGACTACCCACATCGAAAACATGGCCAACGTATCGCCTCGCGCAAGCATCGAGCATTCTTCTCCATCCGCCGGCGCGCGGATCACGCTCGGCAACCGGATCCTGCTCAGCTTCGGCGCGCTGTTCGTGCTGATGCTGGTGATGGCCGGTTTCTCGTACACCAAGCTGCGCGTGATCGACGAGGAAACCAACAGCATCCAGCGCGATTCGCTGCCGGGCGTGTACCTGGCCACCTCGCTGCGCGCCTCGGCCAACGAGTCCTACACGGCGATGCAGCGCGCGCTGTTCGTCGATGCCGACGCGACCGCCTCGGCGCGCGAGCTTGCCAAGATTCCCGGCATGCTGGACGCCTTCGAGAAGCTCTCGACGGCCTACCAGAAGTCGGCCTTCCGCGAGGACGACCGCGAACGCTTCGCGACCTTCCGCGCCGTCTACGACCGCTACCTGCCGCTGCTGGCCGACGCCGTGCAGAAGACGCGCAGCGGCTCGCATGCCGATGCGGTGAGCGCCTATGCGCGCTGCACGCCGGTCTGGGAAGACGTGATCCGCAACGCCAACATCCTGGTCACCGAGAATCGCAGCTTCGCCGATCAATCGACCCAGCTGATCCGCGAATCGGTGTCGAGCACCCAGATCACGCTGGCCACGGTGGTGGCCATCGAGCTGGTGGCCGCGCTGACGATGGGCTGGCTGCTGTACCGCGCTGTGATGCGGCCGATGGTGGAGCTGGTCGGGGTGCACGACGTGATGCGCACCGGCGACCTCACGCAGCGCCTGCAGCTCGGCCGGCGCGACGAGTTCGGCACGCTCGAGACTGGCTTCAACCGTATGGCCGACGAGATCACCTCGCTGGTCGCGCAGACGCAGCAGTCCTCGCTGCAGGTCACCACCTCGGTGGCCGAGATCGCCGCCACCTCGCGCGAGCAGCAGGCCACCGCCAACGAGACGGCCGCCACCACCACCGAGATCGGCGCCACCTCGCGCGAGATCTTCGCCACCTCGCGCGACCTGCTACACACCATGAACGAGGTGTCCAACGTGGCCGAGCAGTCGGCCACGCTGGCCGGCATGAGCCAAAACGGCCTGACCCAGATGGGCGAGACCATGCGCAGCGTGATGGACGCGGCCGGCTCGGTCAACGCCAAGCTCGCGATCCTCAACGAGAAGGCGCTCAACATCAACCAGGTGGTGGCCACCATCACCAAGGTCGCCGACCAGACCAACCTGCTGTCGCTGAATGCGGCGATCGAGGCCGAGAAGGCCGGCGAATACGGCCGCGGCTTCGCCGTGGTGGCCACCGAGATCCGCCGCCTGGCCGACCAGACTGCGGTGGCGACCTACGACATCGAGCAGACCGTCAAGGAGATCCAGTCGGCCGTGTCGGCCGGCGTGATGGGCATGGACAAGTTCTCCGAGGAAGTGCGGCGCGGCATGCTCGACGTGCAGCAGGTCGGCTCGCAGCTCTCGCAGATCATCACCGAGGTGCAGGCGCTCGCGCCGCGCTTCCAGCTCGTCAACGAAGGCATGCAGACCCAGGCCAGCGGCGCCGAGCAGATCACCCAGGCGCTCTCGCAGCTGTCCGAGGCGGCCCAGCAGACGGCCGAGTCGCTGCGCCAGTCCTCGCAGGCGATCGACGACCTGACCCTGGTCGCCAACGGGCTGCGCACCAGCGTCTCGCGCTTCAAGGTCGAGGCGTGAGCGCCGCGACCCGCCCCACCATGCTGTTCCTGCTGTTCGAACTCGAGGGCGCGCGTTATGCGCTCGACGCCGCCGACATCGCCGAGGTGCTGCCGTTGAGCTTCGCCAAGTCGATCCCGGGCGCGCCCGCCTGGGTGGCCGGGATTGTGATCCATCGCGGCGCGCCGGTGCCGGTGATCGACGTGTCGTGGCTCGCGCTCGGCCGGCCCGCAGCGCCGCTGCGTTCGACGCGGCTGGTGATCGTGCGGGTGCGCCTGCCGCTCGACGGCGATGCCGAGCCGGCCGTGGCCGAGGGCGAACGCCTGCTGGGGTTGATCGTCGAGCGCGTCACGCAGACCGCCCGGCTCGATCCGGCGGCGTTCCGCGATGGCGGCATCGATACGCCGCACGCGCGCTGGCTCGGGCCCGTCGCGCACGACACGCATGGCGTGGTGCAACGAGTGGCGGTGCGCCATCTGCTGGGCGAGGAGGCACGCGCGCTGCTGTATGCCGCCGCGACGCGCGAGGCTGCGGATGGTGGCGAGGGCGTAGACAGCCTCGACGTCCGGGCCGGAGAGGGCCGATGACGAGTGCCAACATGATGCGCATCCATGCCTGGCTGTCGCGCGAGACCGGCATCGATCCCGATTCGCTCGGCGCCGATTTCGTGGCGCGCGCCCTGGCCGAGCGGATCGCCGCGATGCTGGCGGGCGAGGCCGCCGCCGCCTCGCCGGCGGTGACGCAGCGCGCGCGGCAATTACAGGACGAGGATCTCGAGGCCTATTGGCGCCTGCTGCTGGCCTCGGCCGACGATCAGCGCGCGCTGATCGAGCAGTGCGTGGTGCCCGAGACCTGGTTCTTCCGCGAACGCGAGGCCTTTGTCGCGCTGGCCGCACGCTCGCTCGAGCGGCTGCGCGCCGACCCCTCGCTGCCGGTGCGCGTGCTGAGCGCGCCGTGCTCGACCGGCGAGGAGCCCTATTCGGCCGCGATGGCCCTGGTCGACGTCGGCATCGATCCGGCACGGCTGCGGATCGACGCGCTCGACATCAGCGCGCGCGCGATCGCGCAGGCGCAGCGCGCCGAGTATGGCTGCAATTCGTTTCGCGGCCACGCGCTCGAATTTCGCGCCCGTCATTTCACGCCGACCGCCGCTGGCTGGAGGCTCGATGCGCGGATCCGCGACTGCGTTCGATTCCGCCGCGCGAACCTGCTCGAACTGGGCAGATCCAGCCCGGCGACCGACGAGGAGCGCTACGACTTCATCTTCTGCCGCAACGTGCTGATCTATTTCGACCGCCATGCCCAGGAGCGCGCGCTGCGCGCGCTGGAGGCGCGGCTCGCCGAGGACGGCCTGCTGTTCGTCGGGCCCGCCGAGACCGGCGTGGTGATGCGCCAGTCGATGAGCTCGGCGAAGATTCCACTGGCCTTCGCGTTCCATCGTACGTGCGAAGCCGAGGCACAGCCCACGTGGTTGCGCGGGACTGCCACGGCGGCCACGGCGACCGTCATGGCGCCGGGCGCGGGCCGCCGCCATGTCGGCGAGACGGGCTCGGCCTTGCCGCCGGTCGGCATGCGCGCGACGCTGGCGGCGCCGGCCGAATCGGCCGCGCACGAATGGTTCGGCGATATCACCTGGCCCCGGCCGACGAGCGAGCCCGGCGCGGGTGCCCAGGCCGGCGGCTGCGGTGCCGAGGCGCGGCTGGCGAGCATCGCTGGCGGCGGCGCGGGTGCCGCTTCGGCTGCCCTGTCCGCCTCGCGCGTCGCCGTCGCCACGGCGACCCTGCCGGGCCGGCCCGGC
>JAYFRU010000356.1:0-3811 GCA_040946965.1 Burkholderia sp.
TCCTCAGTGCGCTGAAAATACCAGGTGTACCTCGCTGGCTTCTGCGCCGTAAGAGCGGGTTCGCTGAGCGCTTACGGGAAACCGACCGGCGACTCGCCCGCTCGCTCAGCCGAGCGTCGCCGCCAGCGCACGTTCGATGTCGGCGCGCAGGTCCACCTCCTCTTCCAGGCCGACGTAGAAGCGCACCAGGGTGCCCTGCGACCAGCTCGGCCGCATCGAGGCGATGTCGTAGGGCATCGCGAGACTGCGCGCGCCGCCCCAGCTCCAGCCGATCGCGAACAGCTCGAGCGCCTCGACGAAACGGTCGATCTGCTCGGCGCGATAACGCGTATCGAATACCACCGAGAACAGCCCCCCCGCGCCCGTGAAATTGCGCACGAAGGCTTCGTGCCCCGGGCAGTCGGGCAGCTCGGGATGCAGCACCGAGGCGATCTCGGGACGCGTCTTCAGCCACTTGGCCAGCGCTAGCGCACTGCGGCTGTGCGCCTCGAAGCGCAGCCGCATGCTCGGCAGGTTGCGCAGGATCAGCGAGCAGTCGTCGGCCGACACGCCAAGGCCGGTGCGCATGCGCGCCAGCTTGAGCTTCTCGTGGACCGCGCGCTCGGCGGTAATGGTCGCCCCCATCAGCACGTCGCTGCCGCCCGACTGGTACTTGGTGAGGGCCTGCACCGAGATGTCGACGCCATGCTCGAAAGGCTTGAAGGCGACGCCCGCCGAGTAGGTGTTGTCGATCGCGGTGATCACGCCGCGCGCGCGCGCGACAGCCGCGATCGCCCGCACGTCGGGCACTTCCATGGTCGCCGAGCCCGGCGCCTCGAGCCACAGCAGCCGGGTTTCGGGGCGGATCAGCTCGGCGATACCGGCGCCGATCAGCGGATCGTAGAAGCGCACGCTGATGCCGAAGTCACGCGCCAACCAGTTGCCGAGGTCGACGTTGGGGCTGTAAGCGTTGTGCGGCACCAGCACGTCGTCGCCGCTCTTCACGATGCCGAAATAGACGTTCATGATCGAGGCCAGCCCCGAGGGCTGCAGCAGCGCGTGCGCGCCGCCCTCGATCACGGCGAGCTGGCGCGCGAGCTCGAGCGAGGTGGGCGTGGCATGCAGGCCGTAGCGCCATTTGTCGTCCTCGCGCCAGTCAAGTGCGCGCATCGTCGCGAGATCGGGGAACACGACGGTCGAGGCGCGCGCCACCGGTGTGACGAACGAGGCCCAGCCGACGGGAAGTTCGCCTTCGGGCTGGACGATGCGGGTCTGGAGGGCGCGCGGCGAAGAGGTATCGGTCATGACGGAAACGGCGAAGCCGGGAGGATGAGGGGAGGAAGCTGGGGAAACGATCCGCACAGGGTAGCCCGATTCGCGAAGCTTGGCCCGGTACAGTCGCCGGCCTCGACGCCGAGCCGGTCGGCGCGCGTCGGGCAGGCAAGGTGGAAACGCCACGCCGTTCGCGAGGGGCTCGCGGGACGGCTCGGCCAAGCCGTGAACAAGGCGGCACTCGAGACTGCGGCCGGTCCGGCGATTGCCGCGCCGGTCGCGACCGCTTGTTGCGTTGCGTCAGTCTCGGCTCAGTCCGAGGTGGAGAGATTGCCGACGCCGCCGACCGCATGCCCCGCGCGCGCAGCGGGCGCGGGGCCCGAAGCCGGCGCGGCCGGCGCCGCTGCATGCCCCGCATGGCCCGAGCCGCCGGCCGGATGCAGCACCACCGGCTGCGGATCCGATTCGTCGGCGTTCATGCGGTCGGCCGACAGCGCGCCCGAACCGTCGAAATAGCCGACCCAGACACCGGTGATATTGGTGCCGTCGTTCGACTCCTCGATCTCGAGCGTATCGCCGTCGCGATCGCCTGCCAGCAGGATCACTTGGCCCGTGTCGGCGTAGCGATACTCGCCGTGCACGCCCGACTCGTCCGTCTTCGGGCCGAGATGGGCCACGATCGCCCGCCCGCCCAGCGCGCCGTCGTAGCGCGGCAGCTTCTCGAGTGCCGGATCCGGCTTCAGCGGCTTGGCCGGCACCGTGTCGTCGCGCTCGGGCGGCGCGGCCGCAGCGGCCGCCTCGGCGGCCGAGGTGGCGGCGGCCGGCGGCTGCTGCCGGATGCGTCTGGGCATGCAACGCACCGGCTGCCAGCGCGCAGGCGAGCGCTGTCGCGAATCGGATTCGGGATCGGTTTGGGCTTGCGGCTGCCACGTCGGCTTCTCCTTTTTACCAGGGGTCGGCAATCAATCCATGCGCTCGAACACGGCGGCGATCCCCTGCCCGCCACCGATGCACATCGTCACGAGCGCATAGCGGCCCGAGATCCAGTGTAGTTCGTAAAGCGCCTTCACGGTGATCAGCGCGCCGGTCGCGCCGATCGGGTGGCCGAGCGAGATGCCCGAGCCGTTCGGATTCACCTTGGCCGGATCGAAGCCGAGCTCGTTCGACACGGCGCAGGCCTGCGCGGCGAAAGCCTCGTTGGCCTCGATCACGTCGAGATCCGCAATCTGGATGCCTTCTTTTTCCAGCGCCTTCCTGGAGGCCGGCACCGGGCCGATCTCCATGCAGGCCGGATCGACGCCGGCATGCGCGTAGGACACCAGCCGCGCCAGCGGCTTGAGCCGCAGGTTGGTGTCGAAGCTCACGCACACGCCGTTCGCGCGCGCGCGTGGTCGATCGCCGCGAAAGCCGCGTCGCAGGCGCTCGCGCTGATCGCGAAGCTGATGCCCGACAGATGGATCACGCGGGCCGCCGCGATCGCCTCGGCCGGCAGCTCGCCGCTAGTGTAGCGGCTCGCCGCAGACCCGGCGCGCAGGTAGTCGAAGGCGTGGCCGTGCTCGCCGTGCGAGACGAAATACACGCCGGTCGGCGCCGAGCGATCGATGCGCACCGTCGCGGTGTCGACCTGCTCGCGCCGCCACAGCTCGAGCAGGAGTCGGCCGAAATGGTCGTCGCCGACCGCCGACACGAAACCGGTACGCGCGCCCTGCCGCGCGGCCGCGATGCAGAAGTTCGAGGTATCGCCGCCGAAACCCTGCAGGTATTGCGGCGAACCCGGCTGGGACTGGTTGAATTCGACCATCGCCTCGCCGAAGGCGAGGACTTTGGGGTACACCGGCGCCTTCGGGTCCGTCATGCCGCGCCGACCTCGCCCCACAGATCATGGCCGTCGGCACCGGTGATCGTCACCGGCACGAAATCGCCCACCTTGTAGCGCTTCGCGCCCGTGGCCGGCTCGACATAGACCACGCCGCCGATTTCCGGTGCGTCGGCTGCGGTCCGGCCGATCCCGCCTTCGGCGTTCACTTCGTCGATCAGCACCTTGAGCGTCTGGCCGACCTTGCGCTCGATGCGCGCCGCCGAGATTTCCTCGGCCACTTCCATGAAGCGCGCGCGGCGCTCCTCGCGTACCTCGTCGGGCAGCGCGCCATCGAGTTCGTTGGCGGTGGCGCCCTCGACCGGCGAATAGGCGAAGCAGCCGACGCGATCGAGCTCCGCCTCGCGGATGAAGTCGAGCAGCGTCTCGAACTGGGCTTCCGTCTCGCTGGGGAAGCCGGTAATGAAGGTGCTGCGGATCGTCAGGTCCGGGCAGATCTCGCGCCACTTGCGCACGCGGTCGAGCACCTTCTCGGCATTCGCCGGGCGGCGCATGCGCTTGAGCACTTCGGGGTCGGCATGCTGGAACGGAACACCCATGAAATTCCCAATTCTCATTACAAATCAATGTGTTAGGTTGTTTTTCGAAGGGCAATTTACTACCCAAAATCGACAATACGTGCCTAATGAAATCAAACACTTACAGAGGGGTTTTGGACGAATACACTTTGCCCTGGACTACTTG
>JAYFRU010000357.1:0-3800 GCA_040946965.1 Burkholderia sp.
GCTTGTGTTTGCGTGAAGTAGCCATCGCGAAATCATGCCCGATTTCGTGTGCCGCTCACATCCCGCAACCCCCCTTCTAGACTGGCTCTCAGGCAGTTTTATCATGAAAATTCATCACACTTTTCCGCGAAGACCCGAATTTCCTATGCGTCAAGAACATGTCCGATCGCCGATGCGACTCGCTGCCCGTTCTGCGCACGATCGTTCGATGCCTGCCGCCAGGGTGGGTGCAACCCGGTCGCACCGGCGCGCGACCGGCGATAGCTGCCTGAAATCCTCGCGGCATCGCTTGACACGCGCTCAACGATGATTGGTTGCGCATGCACCATTTTTCCATGACAGCGAGGCTCGCCTGCTTCATGAGGATTGCAGATCGATTGGGCAGCGCGCCGGTATCGATAGCGAGCGGCGCCCGGTGCCTCAATGCACCGCGCCGGCGCCGAGCCGGATGTCCTCGCGCTGTTCGAGCGCGGTGACGGCCATGATCCGGATCGCCTCGGCCAGCGTGTCGAGCGAAAGGCTCGGCAAGCCGGGATGACGGGCGGCCATCTCGGGCAGGCAGGGCACATGGACGAAGCCGCCGCGCAACGCCGGACGATGCGTGGCGGCGAAATGCAGCAGCGCGTAGAAGACGGTGTTGCAGACATAGGTGCCGGCCGTCTGCGAGACCGAGGCGGGAATCCCGGCCTCGCGCAGCTCGCGCACCAGCGCCTTGATCGGCAGCGTCGAGAAGTAGGCGGCCGGGCCGCCCTCCACCACCGGCTCGTCGATTGGCTGGCGCCCGGCGTTGTCGGGAATCCGCGCATCGACCACGTTGATGGCGACTCGCTCGACCGAAACGTCGGGACGGCCGCTGGCCAGGCCGAGGCACAGCACCAGAGCCGGGTCGGTCGCCTCGACGGCTTCGGCCAGGGATCGCGGCGCCGACGCGACCACGCAGGGCAGGCGATGCGCCACCACCCGCGCGCCGGCGAGCGTTTCGCCGTCGACACGACGCGCTGCCTCCCAGGAAGGGTTGAGGGTTTCGCCGCCGAAGGACTCGAAACCGGTAAAGAGGATCGTACTCATCGAAACGGCGCTCAGGTTGGGCAGGCCATCATGTTAGGCCCGAATCGCCAGACCCGATATGCCGGATTCCCGCCACGGGCCGCGAGGACCAAGAAAAAAATGCCCCGCCGACGTTGCCGAGGGCGGGGCCAATTCATGTCAGAGACGACATCCTAACGAGGTGCTATGATTCCATCATATCGACAGGCGAGGCCGGCCGAACCAAGCATTTCTGCTATCCAAACGATGCCCGACGGGCACGACTTGCCTCGCGCAAACGCATATCGATAGAACGAAAAGTCGTTTCCCGCCGCCGACACGGCTCGTTAGCATGCTCGATCGAGCCTGTCTGATCAGGCACCGCATTCCCGGGAGCGCAACTTGACTGCATTCGATCAACATCGCCGGCCGTTCATCGTCGGCATCGGCGGCACCACCCGCGCGGCTTCGTCGACCGAGCGCACACTGAATTTCGCGCTGCGCGGCGCCCAGGCGGCCGGCGCGCGCACGCGCCTGTTCGACGGCCCGTTCCTGCATTCGCTGCCCCACTACGCGCCGGAACAGAAAAGCCTGAGCGTAGTCCAGATCGAGCTGATCGAGGCGGTGCGCGAAGCCGACGCCGTGATCATCGCGACGCCCGGCTACCACGGCGGCGTATCCGGCCTGGTGAAGAACGCGCTCGACACGCTCGAGGAACTGCGTGCCGACGAGCGCCCCTATCTGGACGGACGCGCGGTTGGCGTGATCGTCACTGCCTACGGCTGGCAGGCTGCCGGCACCGTGCTGAGCTCGCTGCGCTCGATCGTCCACGCGCTGCGCGGCTGGCCGACGCCGTTCGGTGCCGCCGTCAACACGCTGGAAACGCGCTTCGAGACGGTCGACACCTGCTCCGACGCCAAGGTGGCCGGCCAACTCGAGACGGTCGGCGCGCAGGCGGCCGAGTTCGCGCTGGCCTTCGCCTCGCACCGCGCCGCGACGCAGACCGCCGCCCCGCTGCTGAAGCTCGCCTCGCACTGAGCGCCGCGCCGGTTCTGCCCGGACGGCGCCCGCGAATTTTGTCGAGTTTGCGGTTTTTTGCCGTTTCCGGCATGCCTGAGGGCCCTTTTGGGGCCTTTTTTGTTGTCTTGGGCACTTCCGCTCATTTTTCGATTGGCCGGCGCGGCATCGCGCCGGACCATATGCATTCGCGCCGAGTCGCGCATATGCTTCGCCGGAAAGATTGGTTCCGAGCGGCTCTCAGGCGGCTTAGGCTGCACACTCCCGTACTCGATTTCGTCCTGCAATGATTCGTCCGATCCGCTACAAAGGCTACGAAATGGCGCCAGCGGCCACCCGCCAGCCTAACGGGCTGTTCGCCGCGAACCTGACCATCGAGAAGACCGCCGCAGGCCCCGTCCGCGCGTACTCGTTCGATGCGATCGATTTCTTCTTCGACGAGGCCCATGCGCTGGCCTACGCGTCGCGCTGGGGGCGCATCTGGATCGACGCGCATAGTTGAGCCTCGGTGAGACGGACAGGGCAAAGGTCCCGGCCCGAAAACGCGAAAAATGACGGCCTATGCAAGAATAAGCCGTTGCGATTTTCCGCCAGACACCCCGATCACGCTCATGTCCGACACGCTACAGCGCGAGCAGGCGGCCGATCACGCCATGCGCCATTGGACGCATGACAGCACCGGTCCCCTCCGCATCGGCTCCGAGGCGCACAAGCAGATGTTCTGACCTTCCCACGGTAGACCCGCGTGTATAATTGAAGCCGCGCCAGATAAGGCTTTCAGAGCAGAACTGGGTTCTGCGGATGTAACACGTGGAGCAGCGGCACAATGAGCGAACACCTTGTACGAAGAGGCGCGCGGTATTACTACCGCCGCCGCGTCCCGGCGGACGTGGTTTTACTTCTCAGGAAGAAAGAGATTCAGGAAGCGTTGGGTACGAGTGACCCTAAGGAGGCTGCGAGGGCGGCACGCAGGGTCGCCGCAGACACCGACGCCCTATTCGAGCGCTTGCGTCGGGGGCGTTCTTTGGAACCCGATAGGCAGGACGGCGGCTGGAGCCACATGCTCCCCGACGAATGGGGCGACCCCGACGACAACAGCCTAGAGGATGATGTGGAAGAGCAGCGCGAAACGCTACCGGGCATGGTTCGAATCTGCGTTAGAGAAGGTTATCGCGCGTGTGCGCGGAGCTTCTGGAAAGGGTACAGCCGGAATCCAAGAAACCAGCCGCGACACTCCGCCGGAAACGGGCGTGGGGCAGGAGTCTGACACGGGGTTTCCTGAAACTCTCCAGGAATGGCAGCTACGCCGAAAGCCCACTCCAGCAACTGTAGCAGCCATGAACAAGGTATTGATGCGTTTCTGGGAAATTACCGGAAAACGCCCCATGTCGCACGTCGAGCGGACCCACATCATCAAGTTCCAGTCGCACCTTACACAGTCTGGTGCGAGTCCCGCCACGGTGCGGACACAGGTATCGTTGCTTAAGGCCCTGTTTGGAGTGGCGTTGAATTCCGACCCACCTCGTATAACAGCAAACCCGGCGCAGGGTACGCGCATGGAGGGACCGAAGAACGCAAAGATCGCGCGCTTACCGTTTGATATCGCTGACATGAAAACTATAGCGGGGCATCTCCCGGCAGCAGGGGCGCGTAAGTGGATTCCTCTTCTAGGCATGCACACGGCGTTGTTGCATAAATCAGGCGCGAGGACGGAGTAATGCCTTTGCTCATGATCTCAGACGATGTGGACGGACTGC
>JAYFRU010000358.1:0-3787 GCA_040946965.1 Burkholderia sp.
AAAACTGGGCTGCTCGCTCGTCTGCTGGAACATCTTCAGCCGTGCTGAGCAGGCTTTTTGAACTGGCCTCTAAGGAGCGCCAAGCCGAATGGCACCTCGGTGCCGCGATCATCGACATTGGAACCGCGTTGTCAGCAAATTGAAATAATCATGAAAAACAAACGGTCCGCAGTCCGAGGACGGCGAGCCGGCAGACGGCGACGGAACGCGTTCCGTCGTGCGACGAAATCAGCGACCGAGCTGGTAGAAGAACAGCACCGTGCTGCCCGTGAACATGCCGAACAATGCGATGCCCATTGCCATTGCCAGATCCATGCTGCCGACTCCCGATAGCCAAGTCCGGTGTAACGAAACGTAACCGGTTGGTGTAATTATCCTGACGGTCCGTCAGATTGCTACCCGCAATTCCCCGACACGGGTTTCCCCCGAGCAAGTTTTTCCGATCGCCTGTGCCGTTCATGCCGGAGCCTGCCGATCGGCGGCCCCCGCAGCGCACAAGCGCGCATCGATCCGTTATGCTGTCCGCCCGATTTGCCCCATCGATGCCGACCGAAGGAACCCCATGCCCATCTTCCAGCAGCAGGACATCATCGAACTCGTGGACGGCGCGGCGCGCCTGCGTATCGCGCCCCAGGCAGGCGGCCGCCTACTGTCCTGGCACATCATCGGCGAGGAGCCGATCATCTTCTGGCCCGAGCAGGCCGACTGGAGCGCGCCGGCCAAGGTGCGCGGCGGCAATCCGCTGCTGTTCCCGTTCCTCGGCCGCCATCGCGTGGGCGACACGATCGGCCGTTGGCGCGACGCCAGCGGCGTGGTGCGCGACCTGCCGATGCACGGTTTCGCGTGCGACCTGCCGTTCGCCGCGCACCTGGATGCCGATGGCCGCGGCGTGGACATGGCGCTGGAGAGCAGCGAGGCCACGCGCGAGGCCTACCCGTTCGCGTTCCGCTTCGATGCGCGCTACCAGTTCGTTGACGCGCACACGCTCGACGTCGAACTCACCACGCGCAATCTCGGCGACACGCCGCTGCCCTACTACGCCGGCCATCACTTCTACTTCGCGCTGCCGCACGACGAACGCGCGCGGACCCGCATCGAACTGCCGCCGACGCGGCAATGCCACCAGCAGCCCGACGGCTCGATCAGCACGCCGATCGCGGGCGAGCCGAGCTACACGCTCGACGAGGCGCGCATCCTCGATCGCTTCTATTGTCTCGATGGCGTGCCCTCGCGCCCGGTGCAGGTCGACATGGCAGGCCGCCGGCGGCGCATCGAGATCGACCTGAACCGCCCCGGCTCTATCCCCGGGTATGCCGTGAAACCTGGACCGAGAAGCCCGAATCGGACTTCTAGTGCGTCGAGCCCTGGCTTGGCCTGCCCGACGCGCTCCACAACGGCCTGGGGCTGCGCATGCTGGCTCCGGGCGCGACCGAGACGGCCGCGTTGCGCATCAGCGTCTCGCCGCTCGGCTGAGACGATCCGCACCGAGATCGATACGGCATGGCACCGCGCCATGCCTGAACTACGGCCTTCCAAGCCGTAGTTCACCCACCCGTCCCCGGCACCGCCAAGCCCGACGCGGCGTCATGCCGCGCAAGCCCAGCCGCGCAATCTCTACCTCGAATCCGCGACCCGCGCCGCGAACCCGGTAAAATCCGGGGTTTTCGTGTTTCGCCGTCGTGCCGGTCGCGACGGTGTCCTGTGAGGTTTCATGCTGGTCAAGACTACCCGGAGGTTCGTCGTCGCTTCCCTCGTCGTCCTGCTGGCCGCCTGCGGCTCCGCGCCGGTCGGCCCCGGTTTCTATCGCGTCGAGCGTGGCGACACGCTCTCGAAGATCGCGCGCGCGAGCCGTCAGCCGATGTCGAACCTGGTGCGCTGGAACTCGATCGCGAACCCCGATGCGATCGAGGTCGGCCAGGTGCTGCGCGTCGCGCCGCCGGCCGGCAAGGCCGACAGTGGCGCGCCGATCCGCTCGGCCGGCGCCGGCTCGTCCAGCGCGTGCAGCTCGGCCCCGCCGCCGAGCAGCGCGGCCAGCGCCGCGCCGCGCCCGAATGCCTCGATCTCGCTGATCTGGCCGGCGGCCGGCAACGTGGTGCGCTCGTTCGACGGCGGCAGCTCCAAGGGGATCGATATCGCGAACGCGGCCGGCACGCCGGTGGTGGCTGCGGCAGCCGGTACCGTGGTGTATGCCGGCAATGGGCTGCGCGGCTACGGCAACCTGCTGATCATCAAGCACGACGCGGACTTCCTGACCGCCTATGCCCACAATCGCACGCTGCTCGTGAAGGAAGGCCAGGCCGTCATGCAAGGCCAGAAGATCGCGGAAATGGGTGATACCGACAACGATCGCGCCGCGCTGCATTTTGAACTGCGCTACGGCGGCCGCTCGATCGATCCGTCACACTACCTGCCGGCGCGCTGAGGCGCGCATCCAGCCGCCGCGCCGGCGCGTGCACACGCGCCGGCCGCGACCGGCGCGGCCGAAAACGACAAGGAGATTGCTCAGCGCTTGCGATAGCGGCCGCTGACGCGGCCGGACAGCGGATCAACGCGCATCGCGAACAACACGACGGCGCCGATGCCGAGCAGGCTGAACCCCGTGGCAATCCAAAGCCAGACCATGTTTCACTTCAAATCGTTGAACTTGCGATAGTAAGCGCGATTCGGCGCGGCCGCCGCGCAACCCACGATCGCGGCCCCGACTATCGCGTAAGCCCATGACGATACGGTGTAATCTCGTCGGAAACCACCACGCGCGATGTCGCGAGGAGCGCCGATGCTGCCCGATGCCGACGATTACTCAGCCCTGCTCGAGCGCTTCGCCTGGCGCATTCCCGAGCGCTACAACATCGGCGTCGACGCCTGCGATCGCTGGGCCGACGGCAGCGGCCGCCTCGCGCTGATCGACGAACGCGAGGACGGCTCCGTCACGCACTATACGTTCGACGCCTTGAAGGCGGCCTCCAATCGTCTCGCCAACAGCTTCGCGCGCGCCGGCATCGGGCACGGCGAGCGGATCGGCATCTTCATCCCACAAGGTCCGCAAACCGCCATCGCCCATCTGGCCACCTACAAGGCCGGGGCGATCGCGGTCCCCCTGTTCGCGCTGTTCGGCGCCGACGCGCTCGAATTTCGCCTGGCCGACAGCGGTGCCAGCGCGCTCGTCACCGACCGCGCCGGCGCCGCCAAGATCGCGCCGCTGCGCGCCGCCCTGCCGGCGCTGCACACGGTCTACTGCATCGACTGCGGCATCGACGGCGCGCCCGAGGGCACACTGCCCTTCGAGGCCGCGCTGGCCACCGAATCCGAACACTACACGCCGGTCGACACGCTCGCCGAGGATCCGGCCGTGATCATCTACACCTCGGGCACCACCGGCAAGCCGAAGGGCGCGCTGCACGCGCAGCGCGTGCTGCTCGGCCACCTGCCTGGCGTGGAGATGTCGCAAAACGGCTTTCCGCGCGGCGCGCGCGTGTTCTGGACGCCGGCCGACTGGGCCTGGATCGGCTGCCTTGCTCGACGTGCTGCTGCCGGCCTGGCATCACGACGTGACAGTGCTCGCGCGCCGCTTCGAGAAGTTAGACGGCGAGGCCGCCTTCGCGCTGATGGCGCGCCACGGCGTGACCCACGCCTTCCTGCCGCCCACCGCGCTGAAGCTGATGCGCCAGCGCGCGGCGGCCACGCGAGGCGCCGGCGCTGCAGCTCGTCTCGGGCGCCAGCGGCGGCGAATCGCTCGGCGCCGGCCTGCTCGACTGGGGCCGCGAGGTGTTCGGCGTGACCATCAACG
>JAYFRU010000359.1:0-3786 GCA_040946965.1 Burkholderia sp.
CTGCCCCTGGTCGATGCGATACCACCGATTCGCGGTGCGCGTGGTCGGCCACTTCAGAAGCCCGGCGTCGTCTACGCACGCGCTTCGATCGTCGCGCTGACATTCACGAAGCATTCTTCAAACTGGGCTGCTCGCTCGTCTGCTGGAACATCTTCAGCCGTACTGAGCAGGCTTTTTGAACTGGCCTCTTACGATCGATCCGCAGAGGCCGATCCCGCCCGCCGACGCTGACCGGCACCGACGAGGCCGGCCGCGAGGTGGCACTCGCCTCGCTGCGCGGGGTCTGGCTGCTGGTGATGGAAAACGGCAGTTTGTGCGATGATGCGTGCGCCAGGAAACTGTGCTTCATGCGGCAGGTGCGCGCGACGCAGGGCGGCGAGCGGCAGCGGATCACGACGGTCTGGCTGCGCAGCGATGCCGGCAGCGTCGACGCGAAGCTCCTCGCCGCCTATCCGGACACGCGGCGCTTCATCGTCGATCCCGCTGCGGTCGAAGCCTGGCTGCCCGCCGACAAGGGAACGCAGGCACGGGATCACACCTATCTGGTCGACCCGAGCGGTAACCTGATGATGCGTTTCCCGGAGGACCCCGACCCCAGCAAGATCAAGAAGGACGTGACGAAGCTGCTCAAGTGGTCGAGTATCGGCTGAGGTCGGGCGACGGCCGCAGTTCAACGAGAATTCCGGGATGTACCTACTGCAACTGGGCCTGATCGGCCTGACCATCGCGCTGCTGCCCTTGTCCTACGTGTGGGTGAAGGCCGACGACGACAAGTTCCGCAAGCTCGTCTGGATGACGACCTTCTTCACGCTCGACCTGGTGATGTTCGGCGGCTTCACGCGACTGACCGATTCGGGGCTCGGCTGCCCCGACTGGCCGGGCTGCTACGGCACTTCCGCCCCCTTCATCGCGCACGCGGCGATCTCGGCCGCGCACCTGGCGATGCCCTCGGGCCCGGTCAGCCTGGGCAAGGCCTGGATCGAGATGATCCACCGTTATTTCGCGATGGCGATCGGCGTGCTGATCATCGCCCAGGTGCTGATCGCCTGGGTGGAGCGCGCGCGGCGCCGGCCGCTGTCGGTGTCGCCGTGGTGGCCCACCGGCCTGCTGCTGCTGATCCTGGTGCAGGGCGCCTTCGGCGCCTGGACCGTCACCATGAAGCTGCAGCCGGTGATCGTCACCATCCACCTGCTGCTTGGGCTCAGCCTGCTCGGCGGGCTCGGCTGGCTGGCCGCGCGCATGACGCCGCTGCCCGTCCACGAGCCCGAGGCGGGGTGCCATCGCACCGCCGCGCTGGCCGCCTTGCTGCTGCTGGTGGTGCAGATCGCGCTGGGCGGCTGGGTCAGCACCAACTACGCGGTGCTCGCCTGCACCGATTTCCCGACGTGCAACGGCCAATGGGTGCCGCCGATGGATTTCGCGCACGGCTTCCATCTGTGGCGCACGCTCGGCATGTCGGCCGACGGCGAGGTGATCACCCAGGACGCGCTGGTGGCGATCCACTGGACCCACCGCACTTTCGCCTTCGTGGTGATCGCCTACCTGGTGGCCTTCGCCTGGCGCATGCGCCGCTACGCCTCGCTGCGGCGGCCCGCCGACGGCGTGCTGCTGGTGGTGGTGATCCAGTTCTTCACGGGGCTGACCAATATCGTGCTGCAGTGGCCGTTGCCGGTTGCGGTGGCGCATAACGGCGGCGCCGCGATCCTGCTGCTGTTGCTGGTCATGTTATACTTTCGAAACCTTTAAAGTCGTCCCGGCCGCGTCGCGCTCCCCGCGCGCAATATCGCGCCCGCCTGACGCTCCACGCCCATGGAATCCACGCTTTCCCAGTCCCCCGGCAGCCGCCTGTCGCAGTATTTCGCGCTGACCAAGCCGCGCGTCACCCAGCTCGCGGTGTTCTGCGCGGTCATCGGGATGTTCCTCGCCACGCCGGGCATGGTGCCACTGCGCGTGCTGATCGGCGGCACCTTCGGCATCTGGCTGCTTGCCGGCGCCGCGTTCGCGATCAACTGCCTGGTCGAACAGAAGATCGACGCGAAGATGCGCCGGACCGCCTGGCGCCCGTCGGCGCGCGGCGAGATCACCACGCCGCAGATCCTGGCCTTCTCGATGGTGCTGGGCGGCGCGGGCGCCTGGACGCTCTATACCTTCACCAATCCGTTGACGATGTGGCTGACGGTCGCCACCTTCGTTGGCTACGCGGTCATCTACACCCTGCTGCTCAAGCCCGCCACGCCGCAGAACATCGTGATCGGCGGCGCCTCGGGCGCAATGCCGCCTGCGCTCGGCTGGGCGGCGGTGACGGGCAGCGTGCCTGGCGACGCCTGGATCCTGGTGCTGATCATCTTCGTCTGGACCCCGCCGCACTTCTGGGTGCTCGCGCTTTATCGCGTCAAGGACTACGAGAACTCGGGCCTGCCGATGCTGCCCGTCACGCATGGCGAGAAGTTCACGCGCCTGCACATCCTGCTCTATACCGTGATCCTGTTCGTGGTGACGCTGATGCCGTTCATCTCGGGCATGAGCGGGGTGGTCTACCTGGCCAGCGCGGTGGTGCTCGGCGCGATCTTCCTCGCCTACGCGTGGAAGGTCTACGTCGACTACTCCGATGCCCTAGCGCGGCGCGCGTTCCGCTACTCGATCGTCTACCTGTCGCTGTTGTTCGCCGCGCTGCTGGTGGACCACTACGCGCGTCCGCTGCTCGGCTTCTGACTCCGGACGTGAGCCTCGCTTCCCGGTTTTTGCGGCGCCGCTGGCTGGCCGCCTGCGCTGGTGCCTGGCTGCTCGTGGGCGGGCTGGCCGGTTGCGAGCAGCAGCCTTCCTTCCAGAATCTCGACATCACCGGCAATACCCAGTGCGGCAAGGATTTTTCGCTGCCCGACAGCTCCGGCAAGCTGCGCACGCTCGCCGATTTCAAGGGCCGTGCCGTGGTGCTGTTCTTCGGCTACACGTATTGCCCCGACGTCTGCCCGACCACGCTGGCCGAGCTCGCGCAGGCCATGCAGCAGCTCGGCCCCGAGGCGAAGCGCGTGCAGGTGCTGCTGGTGACGGTCGACCCCGAGCGCGATACCGCGCCGCTGCTCGCCCAGTACGTGGCCGCCTTCGATCCTTCCTTCAGTGCCTTGCGTTCCGACGATGCGCAACTGAAGCAGGTCGCCAAGGATTTCCGGATCTATTACGCGAAAGCGGCCGGCAAGACACCGGGCAGCTACACCATGGACCACACGGCCGCGAGCTACGTGTTCGATCCCGACGGCAAGCTGCGCCTGTTCGTACGAGACGGGCAGGGGCCGAGGCCGTGGGTGCACGATCTCAAGCTGCTGCTTGGCTGAGCGGCGCGCGCCCGGTGCGGGCCCCGCTCAGGGCAGCGCGGGCAGGTTGAGCCCGGCGGCCACGCGGGTGGTCTTGAATTCGGTCATGGTGCAGGTGGCGAGCCCTTCGACCACGAAGGGCTCGGCCGCTAGGATCGCATCGAGCCGTTCGCGCTCGATGCGTGCGGCCAGGATCACGCCGCCGCTGCGCGGCACCTTCGGCCCCGAGGCGATGAACACGCCATTCTCGAACTGCAGATGCAGATAGGCGCGATGGCGGTCGAGGGCGGCGTCGACGCGCTCGAGCGGCGCGACGTAATAAATGTCGATCACGTACATGCGAGGTCCTGTGCGAGGCGGCGCGGCCATCGGGTGCCGCGCCGAACCGTTTTTTATTGAGTAAGAGGCCAGTTCAAATTCCCCGTGAGGGGGCTGTTTACTTTCGCGGCGAGCGGTTAACCTTGGGCACCTGAGC
>JAYFRU010000360.1:0-3780 GCA_040946965.1 Burkholderia sp.
GTCTTGCTTGTGTCCCGGCGCATCTTCTCGGCAACCATCAAGAATTTACGCACGAACCCGAATTGTTAACAGAGGCCGCGCTGCGACCGTTGCGCGTAAACGTCACCGCGCCAAATCGGATTTATGCAACAACGCCGGGCGTGGCGGCCGAGGCACAGCGAATGCTGTGCCGGAAACCGGGCCGCGCGGGTGCTTGACTTTGACGAACGGCGAACTATTATACGCATCGCGTATATTTTCAGACCGAGACCGCGATGACCGTTCCCCAGCAAGCCTTCCTGCGCGACGCCATGCGCCGCCTCAACATGACCCGCGAAGCCTTCGCGAACCGCATCGGCGTGAGCCGCCGGGCACTGGATACCTGGCTGCTGCCCGACGATTCGCAGGAATCGCGCTCGATGCCGGAGATCGTCGAGCGTTATGTGAGCGAGATCGTTGAGCGGGCTTCGAACGAGGCCGACCATACGCAGAGCGTAGACAAGAACTCGCTGAGCAGCCAGATCCTGTTCGAGGGTCGCCCGCAGCTGCTGTCGGTCGACCAGTTCTCGCGCGATTCGGTCGAGGCGCTGTTCCGGGTGGCCGACGTGATGCAGCCGATCGCGCGCCGCCGCAAGATCTCGCGCGTGCTGGAAGGCGCCGTGCTCGGCAACCTGTTCTTCGAGGCCAGCACGCGCACCCGCGTCTCGTTCGGCGCGGCCTTCTGCCGGCTCGGCGGCTCGGTCTGCGACACCACCGGCTTCACCTTCTCCTCGATGGCCAAGGGCGAGTCAATCCACGACACCAGCCGCGTGATGGCCGGCTACGTGGACGCGCTGGTGATCCGCCATCCCGAGCAGGGCTCGGTGACCGAGTTCGCGCGCGCCATCAACCTGCCCGTGATCAACGGCGGCGACGGCCCCGGCGAGCACCCCAGCCAGGCCCTGCTCGACCTCTACACGATCCAGCGCGAGTTCTCGCGGCTGGGCAAGATCGTCGACGGCTCGCACATTGCCTTCGTCGGCGATCTCAAGTACGGCCGCACGGTCCATTCGCTGGTCAAGCTGCTCGCGCTCTATCACGGCATCCGCTTCACCCTAGTGGCGCCGCCCACGCTCGAGATGCCGCGCTACATCGTCGAGCAGATCTCGCGCAACGGCCATGTGATCGAGGAAACCGCCGAGCTCGCCAAGGGGCTGGCGGGCGCCAACGTGGTGTATGCCACGCGGATCCAGAAGGAGCGCTTCACCGACGAATCCTTCGAGGGCTACACGCCCGACTTCCAGATCAACCAGGCGCTGATGGACACCGTCTGCGGGCGCGACACGCTGATCATGCACCCGCTGCCGCGCGACAGCCGGCCGGGCGCGAACGACCTGTCAATCGACCTGAACCGCGATCCGCGGCTGGCGATCTTCCGCCAGACCGACAACGGGATTCCGGTGCGCATGGCGATCTTCGCGGTGCTGCTCGGCGTCGATCACCTGGTCCAGCATTCGATGCGCGATGCGACCTGGCGGGCGCCGGTCTACCTCGGGCCGGAGGATGCGGTGTTCCACGGCATCGATTGAGGCGGCGGCTGACGCGGCTTCAACCTCAGCCCCGGCCCCGGCGCCGACCGGCGGCTCAGGCCAGCGCGAGCAGCGCGGCGGTGTCGAGGATGCGGGCGTAGTCCACCGCCAGATTGGACAGCGACAGGGCCTGGATGTCCTCGGCGCGCCAGAGGCGCCCGCCGAGGTCGCGGCGATCGAAGGTATAGGTGGCGTCGGCCACCACGATGGTCGAGAAGCCGAGATTGCCGGCCGTGCGCGCGGTCGATTCCACCGAGTTGTTGGTGATGCCGCCCACCATCACCAGCTGCTCGATCGCCTGACGGCGCAGCCACGGCGCCAACTCGCCCGACGTGAAAGCGTCGGGCACCTGCTTGTCGAACACCTGCTCGCCCGCTTGCGGCAGGAAGGCTAGCTGGAATTCCACGCCCGGCTGGCCCGGGCGAAACACCGAATCGGCTTCGCGCGACAGGTGCCGCACGTGGACCACGGCGCGGCCGGTCACGCGCCAACACGCCAGCAACTCGGCAATGCGCGCCTCCGCCTCGGGATGGTTGCGACGGCCCAGCCGCAGCTCGTGGATGCCCTGCTGCAGATCGATCAACAGCAGCGCTGCGTTGGGTGCGAGCCGGGCGGGGGCTTGCATGGGTGTCTCCGACGACGAAAAGAGTTCCGATTCTAGCCCCGCCCGCCTCCCTGCCTCGCCTCGCACCGAAAAGCCACGCCTCCCCCGCTTTTCTCGCGTCTTGTCTCGGCATTTATTACAATTCGCCTATCATTCCTTTCAATTCCGAAAACCGCCACCGCGCTATCCATGTCGCAGAAAAACCAGTCGAAGCACGCCGATCCCTATCTCGCCGTCGCGCGCAGCCCGATGCTCGGGTCGAGCCTGCCGATGTGGCGGTCGAAATTCGTCGTGATCCTGATCTTTCTAGCGTTCGCCGTGCTGATCGCGCGTGCCTTCTGGGTGCAGGTGGCGAACCAGGATTTCTACCTCGGCCAGGGCGAGAAGCGCTATCAGCGCACCATCGAGCTCGACGCGATGCGCGGCAGGATCGTCGACCGCAACGGCGCGATGCTGGCCGTCAGCCTCAACACCGACGAAATCTGGGCCAAGCCCAGGCAGGTCGATTCGGCCGCCTACGGCCCGCTCGCCAAGCTGCTCGAGATGCCGACGGCCGAGGTCAAACGGCGCTTGTCGGTCGACAAGCAGTTCGTACTGCTCAAGCGGCAGATCGATCCCGAGACGGCCGCGCGCCTCGACAAGCTCGACCTGGCCGGCGTCACCCAGATCGCCGATTCCAAGCGTTTCTACCCCGAGGGCGAATCCGCCGCGCACGTGGTGGGCTTCACGAATATCGAGGATCGCGGCCAGGAAGGCATCGAGCTGGCCGCCAACGGCCTGCTGCTGGGCACCGCCGGCCAGCGCGATGTGATTCGCGACCGGCTCGGCCGGATCATCTCCGACACGCGCCCGCAGGTGCCGGCACGGCACGGCGTAACCGTCGAGCTGACCATCGATCGCCGCGTGCAGCAACTCGCCAATGCGCAGCTGAAGGCGGCCGTGCTCGCCAATCACGCGCAGGCCGGCAGCGTGGTGGTGCTCGATGCGCGCTCGGGCGAGATCCTCGCGCTCGCCAACTACCCCACCTTCGATCCCAACGACCGCAGCCGCCTGACCGGCGCGCAGTTGCGCAACCGCGCCGTGATCGACACCTTCGAGCCGGGCTCGACGGTCAAGCCGCTGGTGGTGGCGCTGTCGATCGACGAAGGCAAGGTGCGCCCGCAAAGCCTCGTCAACACCTCGCCCGGCACCTGGAAGATCGGCCCCGCCGTGATCCACGACACCTCGAACCACGGCACACTGACGGTCGCGCAAGCGCTGCAGAAATCGAGCAACGTCGCGCTCGCCAAGCTGTCGCTGAACCTGCCCGCGCAGACCATCTGGGACAAGTACCAGGAATACGGCATCGGCCACGCGCCGGACCTGACCTTCCCCGGCGTGGCCTCGGGGCGGCTGCGCCCCTACCAGCGCTGGCGGCCGATCGAGCAGGCCACCATGGCCTATGGCTACGGGCTGTCGATGTCGCTGCTGCAGATCGCTCAGATGTACACCGCCTACGCCGGCGACGGCACGCTGCACCCGGTGCGCCTGCTGCGCGACGACCAGGCCCCGGCGGTGCGCGTCAAGGTAGTTGTCGCCTCGGTCATGCAACGTGAACCTGCTTATGAGCCCTGATTCCGACCTCACTGA
>JAYFRU010000361.1:0-3778 GCA_040946965.1 Burkholderia sp.
GGTCCAGCCGCGCTTGCGCAGGCCGATTACCTGACGACGCCTCTCTTCACGTGCCTCACGAGGAAGCGATCTCATGTTTCGTTTTTCCATGCCCTTCACATAGAGGCCAATTTCCCAATTTCAAGATCAATTCTTTCCAATTAATATTCATTGTTGTCACCCGGCTCGCGCTGGCCGGCCGTCGTCCTGCGGCGCGCCGTCAGTCTGCTGTTGCGTCGCCGGACCGCCGGCGATCGCTGCAATGCGATCGCGCTCGTTCAGTCCGATCGCCGACCGGCCTTCCTTCGAGAGCTTCGTCCACTCTTCCTTGAAAGGATCGAAGCCGAGGTTCCGCGCGACGCCTTCAAGGCGCGCGATGATCTGGGTATGCGCTTCGGTGCGAGCGGGGCGCGCGTTCGTCGCCGCGCTGCTGGCAATCTGTGCCGGCGTCGCGCGCGGCGTGATGTCGCGCTCGACCGGCTCGATGTCTATCACTTCTTCGGTGATCGGAATGCCCTTCAGGACATCGGTGAAGTTGTCGCGCAGCGCGAATGCGCGGGCACGCATCTTCTTCATGCGCTGCGGGTATTGCTGCCACGGCCCTTGTTTGCCGAGCAGCCCAGCCTGCTTTGCGTCGTCATCGCCGAAGCTCTGGATGTCTTCCGGCTTACCGCGCCGCTTGCACTTGATGAAGGCGGTACCGTTTTCTTCCCACTCGTGCACGTACTCACACACGGGAGACGCGAGCACGAGCGCAAGCATGGCGTCACCCCAGATCGACGGCCGGCCGTTGATGACGGCGATGTTCTGCATTGCCTGCATCGACTTCAGGCCCAGTTCCATGCCCCACTGGATCGCGACGAGCACGTTCCCGGGCTTGCCGATGAAGTCCTTCGGCACGATGCTGGAATCGGCGAGGATGTTCGCCAGTTGCATCGTCTGTTCGGGCGAGCGCGGCGACAGGTCGAACGCGCCGGGCGCGGTGTCTTGGTTGGTGGTGATGACGTCGGACATGCTGTTTTCTCCATGTGCGCGAGACTAGGCCGCGCGTGGTGGGTGGTCAGGCTGCTGCGGTTTCTTCGGTGGGGACGTAGATCGCGCGTTCGATGGCGGCATCGCGCGCAGCGCGGGCATTCGCGAGTTCTTCCGCATCCCCAATGCGCTCGGCGTGCTGCCACTGACACAGCGCGTCGAACATGAGACGCGAGGCTGCAAGCACATGCGCGTCAGCCGGACGGAAGATGCTCTCGGCGATCAGATATCCACCGTAGTAGGTGACGTCATCGTGGCCGCCGCCGATGCAGCCCGGAATTCGCTCGTCAGTAACGACTGCGCCGCTGCGGCCGACCTTCCAGTTACCGCCTGTGGGCTCCGATGCCAGCACTGCGGCACGGTTTTCGGCACGTTCACGTGCGAGGCGATCTTGTTCAGCTTGTGCCTCGGCCTCGGCCGCTTCGCGTGCTTTCGCTTCCTCGCGTTCGCGCTGCTCGCGCTCGGCGCGATCGGCATGACCGCGTTCAGCCGAGTCGAGCAGCTGGCGGATCTGTTCGATGGCGGATGCCTTCGCAGCCGTCGCCGTGCCTGCCAGGGCACCGAACCGCTCTGGGTCGATGGTCCACGCTTCCGTCTCGGCGAGCGTTTCGCGGATGCATTCGATCGTGCCACCCACTCGAACGGCGGCGCGGCCGGTATGGGCGATCAAGACCTGATGCTGGATTGCCTGAATCTCTCCAAATGCGGCTTCGCGTGCCGCGCGATCGGCGTCCTCACGCTGCTGCTGCGCGCGGCGGGCTGCTTCCTCGGCCTCACGGCGCTCGCGGTCGGCGCGTTCCTGCTCGGCGCGCGCGGCAGCTTCCTCGCGCTCACGCGCGGCGCGAGCTTCGGCTTCCTGCCGCTGCTGCTCGGCAAGCGCAGCGCGCTCGCGCTCCAGTGCTTCGCGCTCGGCGGCGAGCCGCGCCTGTTCCGCCTCGTGCGCGACGGCGGCCTCATGCAGCTCGCGCAGCTTGTCGAGCGTCGCGCCGCGCGCCATTTCGGCCTCGCCGGTCAGTTCGGCGAAACGGTCGGTCGTGATGGCTTCAGCCTCAAGCGTTTCGGTCATCAACGCAATCTTCTGGGCGGACAGGCCGACTGCCGCCCGCGAAAAATCGCGAATCCCGTCAATCGCTTCTCGGATCGCAGCGACGCGCCGCTGCTCGGCTTCGAGCTTCGCTTGCTTCTCCGCCTCGCGCGCCGCGTCCCATACGTCGCGAATGCCGATCAGCCAAGTTTCCTCGGGCTCGATCAGCGCGACGAGCCGATCCTCTTCGGCGATCACGGCCTTCGAGAACTTCGTCGCGTCGTCGCGTGCGTCCTTGCCGGGCTTGCGAATCGACGTGCGAGCGGTACGCAGCAGCATCGCTGCGGCATGGCACTGGTCGCGGCCGGCCGCGTTCTTGATCTCGGTGATGTCGGTCGACTTCTCGACCAGCGCGCGCAGCTCCGTTTCGCGCTCGCTCGTTCCGAGCGCAACGGCGGCGCGCTCGACGACGGTCAGTTCGGTGGTAGTGGTCATGCAGTCCTCATGGTGGTAGTGGCGACGGCTGTGCCGTCCTGGTTGAGACTGGTGGCCGCGATCGTGCATGCGGCTGCGATCGCGACTGCAACGACGTATGCGACGATGGGGCTGCGTTTGCGGAGGCGTTCCAGCCAATCGCCGAGAATGTCGAAGGGGGTCATCCGAGACTCCGCAGATACGGTCCGGCGACGAGCGCGCCGTACCACAGGAAGCCGATCGCGATGCCGTACGCGGCCGCCCATGCCGAACCCTCGAGCACGTACCGCGTGCGCGAGAGAGGCGTCAGGCTGCTGAGAGGGGCGCGCATCATGCCTCCCGTGCCGCTGCGATTGCTGCGCACGCGTACTCGCGCATTTGATCTTCGTCGAAGAACGGGCCGACGTCGTGAAGCTTCGGATTGCCACCTTCTGGGAGGTTCGGTAATTCGATGTCTTCACCATTCTTGAACGCCTGTTCGCGCTTCCACGAGGCCTCAAGATCGCCATACGGGACATCATCTGGGATGAGTTCGTCAGCAACTTCGCGCAGGTGGGCAGCGAGAGTCGCGCATTCAGCCTTGTCGAGCCAACCGATATCGATGGTCGCGGCTCCCTCGACAACGTTCACTTCATGCGCATCCATATAGCGGATGCGGCGGACATTGATCTTCATGCTGCACCTCGCGCGCGGAGCATTTTGTCCGCCATGTCATAGGCCTGCATCGCGACGTTCTTGTGTTCGGGCCAGTCATTGCCTACGTTGTGGGTGAGCATTGCGGCCATGGCACACTTCGCAAACTGATCTCGCGCGGTCAAGTGATCGCTCGCAATTCGCTCGATGAAGTCTGCCGCACGCGCCATCATCCGGTGCGCCCCGACGGCATTGGCATTTGCGTTGTAGTCTCGAAGCTCTGCTGCGATTTCCGCCGCATCTGTTGCGATGGCATCATGGTTTCCCCCGGTGGGTTGTCGTATCAGGCCGCGCGGGTCACTTCGCCGGCTTCGGCTGTATAACGAAGCTCGGACGGGAGCGGCATCTTTCGGCCATACTTGATCCAGGCTTTTGCGGCTGATTTGAGCGCATCGGCGGGAACATCTTCGAGCGCAACCCGGAACGCCTGAAGCCTCGGCTCGTCTAGGCGATATTGCGTAATTCGTAAATCATGACAACGGAAACGGCCGTCGTGCGTGGCGTTGTTGCATAAATCGAGCATGAGGACGGAGTAGCCCACGTGGTGATGATTGCAGGCGATGCGAACGGATTGCG
>JAYFRU010000362.1:0-3777 GCA_040946965.1 Burkholderia sp.
CCGCAATCCGTTCGCATCGCCTGCAATCACCACCACGTGGGCTACTCCGTCCTCATGCTCGATTTATGCAACAACGCTGCGGTCGGAGTCCGCTCATCGGACCTCGAACAGGCTTCGGCCGCCATGGCAGCGCGCTCGCCGCTGCCGATCTTCCAGGAAAATCGTATGACCGAACTCCCCGAATCCGCCGGCCAGGATGCGCTCGTGCGCAACGAGCTCAATCTCGTCTGGCTCGACATGGAAATGACGGGTTTGAACCCGGATCGCGACCGCATCATCGAGATCGCCGTGGTCGTCACCAACTCGACGCTCGAGAAGGTCGTGGAAGGCCCGGTGCTGGCGATCCACCAGAGCGACGAGACGCTCGCCAAGATGGACGCCTGGAACCAGTCGACGCACGGCCGCTCGGGCCTCATCGACCGCGTGCGTGCCTCCACCGTGAGCGAGGCCGAGGCGGCCGCGCAGATCCAGGCCTTCCTGGCGCAATACGTGTCGCCGGGCAAATCGCCGATGTGCGGCAACTCGATCTGCCAGGACCGCCGCTTCATGGCGCGCTGGATGCCCGAGCTGGAAAGCTTCTTCCATTACCGCAACCTCGACGTCAGCACCCTCAAGGAGCTGTGCCGCCGCTGGCAGCCGGCGATCTACAAGGGTTTCCAGAAGCGCGCGATGCATACCGCGCTGGCCGACATCCACGAGTCGATCGACGAACTCAAGTACTACCGCGAGCATTTCCTGATTCCGGCGGCCAGCGCCGGTATCGCAGGCGACTGAGCGGTTCGGCCCGGCCGCGCGGTCCGAGCCGACCGCCCCGCCGGCCATGGGCCGAGCTTCGGCGGCTTTCGCCGGCCCTGCTCAGGCCTCGCGCGGCGGGCGCTGCGCGCTCTTGGGGCGAAACGCGGCCGTCACTTCCGCTCGCGTCTCGATGTAGGGGCCGCCGATCAGGTCGATGCAGTAGGGCACTGCGGCGAAGATGCCCGGCACCAACCACCTTGCCGGCCTTGTCGTGCAAGCCTTCCAGCGTTTCCTTGATCGATTTCGGCTGCCCCGGCAGATTGATCACGAGCGCGGCATGATCGGCCGTCTCGCGGATCACTGCTACCTGCCGCGACAGGATCGCGGTCGGCACGAAACGCAGGCTGATCTGGCGCATCTGCTCGCCGAAACCCGGCATTGCGCGGCTCGCCACCGCCAGCGTGGCCACCGGCGTCACGTCGCGGCGCGCGGGGCCGGTGCCGCCGGTGGTCAGCAACAGATCGCAGCCGGCCACGTCGACCAGTTCGACCAGGATGGCCGAGATCAGCGGCGCCTCGTCGGCGATCAGGCGCGTCTCGGCCCGCCACGGCGACACCAGCGCGCCGGCGGGCGAGCCAGGTCTCCAGCGCCGGGATGCCCTGATCCTGGTAGTCGCTGCGGCTGGCGCGGTCGCTGATCGAGACCAGGCCGACGATCAGTTCGTCGGGGTGCTTACGATTCGTCGTCATCGTGCTCGGCGTCGTCGTCATGCTCGCCTTCGCCCTCGGCATCCTCGCCGGGCTTGGCGCTGGCGGTCTTGATCCACTGGAACAGCTTGCGGAAATAGCGCGGCGGCTTGCCGAGCTGGGTTTCCTTGCGGGTGTTGCGGATCAGGGTGCGGCCTTCTTGGATGTCGGCGGCCGGGTAGTCGCGGATGAAGCGCGTGAGCCCCTCGTCGTCGGCGAGCAACTGGTCGCGCGTGCGCTCGATCCAGTGCAGGCGCGCGGTGGCGGCCTTGTTCACGCCGCGCTGCGTGTCGAGCGCGGTGCGCAGCGCCTCGATCTCGGGCTCGACCAGCGTGCGCATTACCTTGCCGATGTACTGCATCTGGCGGCGCTTGCCTTCGTGGTCGGTGATGCGGCGCGCCTCGCGCACGGCGTCGTTGAGCGCTTCGGGCATCGGCATGCGCTTCAGGGCGTCCTTGGGCAGTTCGACTAGGTCGCGGCCGAGCTGCTGCAGCGCGTGCATCTCGCGTTTCAGTTGGGATTTGCTGGGGCGATCGTAGCCATGGTCGGCGTCGTCCTCGCCATGCTCGATCGATTGGATACGGGTTTTGCGGTTCATGGGCGAGATTGTATCGCGGCGCGGGCCCCGGCCGGTCGCGCGATCGACCCGGGCGGGGCGAGGCCCGGATAGGTGGCCGGCGCCGGACCTTGCTATGATCACGGGATACGCCTATTTCGAACCACGCGGGCGATCCGCCCGCCACCGGACAACACGACGATGCCTGCTCACACCGACGCACCCGCGCGCCATTTCCCGCACACGCAGGAGCAATTGAAAGAAATCGCCTCGGACATCCTGCGGCACGCGAAGGCGTTCGGCGCGTCCGACGCGGCGACCGAAATCTCGGAAGGCGATGGCCTGTCGGTGTCAGTGCGGCGCGGCGAAGTCGAGACCATCGAGCACAATCGCGACAAGATGGTCGGCGTCACGGTATTCATCGGCAAGAAGCGCGGCAATGCGAGCACCTCGGACTTCTCCCCGGCCGCGCTGAAGGACACCGTGGCGGCCGCCTACAACATCGCGCGCTTCACGGCCGAGGACGAGGCGGCGGGCCTGGCCGAGGCCGAGCTGCTCGAGACCGCGCCGCGCGACCTCGATCTCTACCATCCCTGGGCGCTGTCGGCCGACGAGGCCGTCGAGATCGCGCGCCGCTCGGAGGACGCCGCTTTCGCGGTCAACCCGCAGATCCGCAATTCCGAGGGCGCGAGCGTGTCGGCCCAGCATTCGCAGTTCGTGCTGGCCACCTCGCGCGGTTTCCTCGCCGGTTATCCCTATTCGCGCCACTACGTGGCCTGCGCGCCGATCGCCGGCAGCGGCCGCCACATGCAGCGCGACGACTGGTACACCTCCAAGCGCAATGCCGACGATCTCGCCGCGCCCGAGGCGGTCGGCCGTTACGCCGCCGAGCGCGCGCTGGCCCGCATGGGCTCGCGCCGGCTCGATACCCGCAAGGTGCCGGTGCTGTTCGAGGCGCCGCTCGCGGCCGGCCTGCTCGGTGCCTTCGTGCAGGCCACCAGTGGCGGCGCGCTGTACCGCAAGACCAGCTTCCTGGTCGACTGTCTCGGCAAGCCGGTGTTCGCCCCGCACGTGCAGGTGGTCGAGGATCCGCACGTGCCGCGCGCGATGGGCAGCGCGCCGTTCGACGAGGAAGGCGTGCGCACGCGCGCGCGCAGCGTGGTCAAGGACGGCGTGGTGGAAGGCTATTTCCTGTCCACCTACTCGGCCCGCAAGCTCGGCACGCAGACCACCGGCAATGCCGGCGGCTCGCACAACCTCGCGCTGCGCAGCAAGAACACGCGCGCCGGCGACGATTTCGGCGCGATGCTCAAGAAGCTCGGCACCGGCCTGCTGCTGACCGAGCTGATGGGGCAGGGCGTGGACTACGTGACGGGTGACTACTCGCGCGGCGCGGCCGGCTTCTGGGTCGAGAACGGTGTGATCCAGTACCCAGCGGAGGAAATCACGGTGGCGAGCACGCTGCAGAAGATGTTCCGCCACATCGTCGCGATCGGTGCCGATACCATCGTGCGCGGCACCAAGGAAATCGGTTCGGTGCTGATCGAGCAGATGACGATCGCGGGGCAGTGAGCCCGCGGCGGGCCGGGTTCCCGCCAGCCTTGAACGACAACGGCGCCGCTCGATGCGGCGCCGTTTTTTGTGCGCCCAGCATGGGCGCACACCTGCGGGTGTAAGTCCCGCCGTAAGTTGGTCACAACGAACGAAGTGAAGCGCAACTGCATGAGGGTGACCGAGTGT
>JAYFRU010000363.1:0-3766 GCA_040946965.1 Burkholderia sp.
GTCGCAGTCGGCACACACGAAAAACCTTCGCAAACGGGAGGCGTTCATATAACGTGACGATGTGGATCGACCCAAGCGGGCCTGTCAGAATTTCTGTGTTCGAGGCGGGTTGAGCATCACACGGATGGCCGGACAAAACGCTCTTCGTAGAGGATGGCAAATTGATTCATGGCTGTCTTCCAATCATGCGCGGCGCGTCCCCAGTCAGCCGTAGTGTTACGCAAGGCCAGCCAGATGAGCCTGGTGGCCGCTTCGTCACTGGGAAAGTGACCTCGCGTCTTGATGATCTTGCGCAACTGCCCGTTGATATTCTCAATCGAATTTGTCGTGTAGATGAGCTTGCGAATCGCCGGGGGAAACGCGAAGAACGGGATCACGCGATCCCAGGCGCTGCGCCACGATGCCAACATGGAGGTCACTCCGTCCTTATCATCGATTTATGCAACAACGCCGCGAAGACCCGTAAATGACATGGCCGTGTTAGAAAGGGGGCATGATGGCTATCGAATCCGAGCAATCCATCGATCACGCTTTTGCCACGCTGTTTCGCGCGGCGGGCTGGGATGTCGTGGCGGCACCCGGGCAGGCTGTGCATTACCGGCCCGATCTGCTGCTCAGGAAGGGCAGGGTCTCATATGTCGCGGACGTCAAGGCTGCATCGGAAAGCCGTGCGGATCGCGTCATCGCGCTGCTCGCGCAAGCGATCCTGCAGGCCCAGGCCTATGCACGCGCACACGGTCGCGCGCGCCCGCTTGCGCTGATCTGGGTGCGCGAGCTGCAGGGCGCCCTGCTGCGCCGGATCGGCGAATTCTGCGCGAGTTACGCGGCCGATGTGCGGTTGGCGTCGCCTCGCCGGGAGGCACGCGGTATTTTCGCGGCGCGGGCCTGGAGCCGATGTCGACGGATCAGCCGATAACGCCGCCGCAGCCCGTGGCCAGTCCGCGAATTCGCGGGGGCGCCAACCTGTTTTCCGACCTGAACCAGTGGCTGCTCAAGGTGTTGCTCGCACCCGAGGTGCCCGCGACGATGCTGACGGCGCCGCGAGCGGCCTATCGCACCATCAGCGAGCTGGCGAAAGCGGCCGACGTGTCGGTGATGATGGCATCGCGCTTCATCGCCGCGATGCACGCGCAGGGTTTTCTCGACGAGGGCGGCGAGCTGCGCGTCGTCAGGCGCGGTGAGCTGGCCGAGCGCTGGAAATCGTATTACCGATCCACGACGCCCGAGGCCCGCATGCGTTTCGTGATGCCGGGCGATCCGCGCGCCCGCCTCGAACGCTGGCTGGGCCGACACGAGGCTTGCGTAGGCCTGTTCGGGGCCGCCGATGCGCTCGGCGTCGGGCATGTCCACGGCGTGCCGCCCTACCTCTACGTGCGCGATCTCGAGCAGGCGGCGAACTGGCCCGGGCTGGCTCCCGCGTCGGCCGATGCCGAACGCCTCGTGATACTCAAGCAGGCCTCGGCGCCCAACTCGCTGTTGCGAGGTAGCGTGCACAAGCAGGGCTTGGTCGTCGCCGATGTGATCCAGGTCTGGCTCGACACTGTGTCGCATCCTTCGCGCGTAGAGAACAGTCGCTTCACATTGAGAATACGGTACTTCGCGACCTCGTCGGAGATACCTCGTGAACGACCTCGAACCCTCTGTCAGGCTGGCCGCCACGCTTGCGCCCTGGCGCGATCAGATCGTCTATGTCGGTGGATGGGCGCATCGGCTCTATCGTCTGAACCCGCTCGCGACTTGACCTGGGTTTTCCGCACCGCGTCCAAGCTCACAAACGTCCCGCCCGCGCCAGCGTCACCACGCGCGCCCAGCGCCGTGCCTCGCGCCGGCTGGCCACCGGCAATTGCCATTCGGGTTGCCGTGGGTCGCGCACCATCACTACCAGGCACCATTGCCCGCCGGCCTGTCGCGCCTGGCAATCGGCGATATCGGTCAGCGTGTAGCGCCCTTCCACGCCCTCCAGCGACATCCACAGCAGCCCCTGCGTCGACGATAGTTGCAGCAAAGCCGTTCCCTGCCGCATCACATGCGTCCAGCCGCCTTCCTTGGTGTTCGGCGCGATCTCGCGCCGGCTGCGCAGCCATGCCGAGACGGCGTACGCCAGTAGCGCGGCCGCGACCACGGCGGCGGCGATTGCGACACCCGTGCCGAATTACGCGGCAAGGGCATGGAACGCGGCAATCGCACCCCAGACGAGCGCGACGAGCACGAACAGGACGATCAGGATCGGCATGAGGGGGCAGGAATCGAGAAGGAGGAAAGACATCGCTCGGCCGGCCGGGACGGCGCCGGTCGCGCGAGGAGGACATCACCGCGGTCGGTGGATGTCGTGCGTGACGAAGCCAGAGTCGTTGGTCGGCAGCGCGAGCGCGTCCTTGACCGCCAGCGTGTTGCGGATGTCGGTGAGCCCGGCCGACCAATGATCGCGCATCGTCGAGAGGCCGAACTGGTAGTCCTTGTAATCGTGCTCGTAGGACTTCTGCTGGTAGATCAAGTGCTGGACGTTGTAGCGCTTGCCGGTCGACAGCACGCCGGCCTGCTGGCACCAGGGATCGCTGTTGCGGACGTCCTCGGGCACCAGCTCGAGCACGCGGCGCAGCACGTTGCGGAAGCGCTGTTCGCGCTGCAGCGTGTCGGTCACGAAACGCGTCCGGCTCGAATACTGCACGTCCTTGGTTCGCTCCGAGACATCGGCCAGCGTGGCCGGCAGTGGCCCGCGCGCATTCCAGAGATCGACCTGGAACGCGAGCGTGTCGCGGCACGGCGAGGAGCGCAGCACTTCCATCAGCGGCGTGTTCGACACCACGCCCCCATCCCAGTAGAACTGGCCGTCGATCTCGACGGGCGGGAAGGCGGGCGGCAGCGCCCCCGAGGCCATGAAGTGCTCGGGACGCAGCGTGATCTTGGTGTTGTCGAAGTAGGTGAAGTTGCCGGTGGCCACATTCACCGCGCCGACCGAGACGCGGATCTCGCCCGAGTTGATGCGATCGAAATCGCAGAACTCGAGCAGCGTCTTGCGCAGCGGCGAGGTGTCGTAATAGCTGACACGCTCGGTTTCCTCGCGCACGCCGGGCAGTGGCGGCGGGAAGCGCGGCACGAAGAAGCCGCGCTTCCCCTGCAGGATCGCGCTGACTGCCTGCGAGGCGGTGAACGCCTGGCGGACCGACTCGATGCTGTTGAACAGCGCGAACTCGATCGCGGTCGGCAGCGCCGGGAAGTACGCGGGCTGGCAGATCGTGTTCCAGAACTCGCGCAGCCGCTCGACGCGTCGCTCGGGCGCATTGCCGGCGATCAGCGCGGTGTTCAGCGCGCCGATCGAGATGCCGGCGATCCAGTTCAGCGGGATGCCGGCCTCGTGCAGTCCTTCGAACACGCCCGCCTGATAGGAGCCGAGCGCGCCGCCACCTTGCAGCACGAGCGCGATCGTTTCGTACGGCAGCCCGCGCGCGACTGGCGCGCCGGCCTCGGCTTGCAGGTCGGGGTCGCTCGCCTGTTTCTCGGTACGGGCGTGCGGCTTCATTGCATGAACCAGCCGTGGCTGACGATGAACGACTGGCCCGTGAGCGCCGCGCTCGGGAAGGCCGACAGGAACAGCACCGTCTTCGCGACGTCTTCCACCGTGGTGAACACGCCGTCGACGGTGTTGCCGAGCATCACGTGCTTGATCACTTCCTCCTCGCTGATGCCGAGCTCCTTGGCCTGCTCGGGAATCTGCTTGTCGACCAGCGGCGTGCGCACGAAGCCCGGGCATACCACGTGCGAGCGC
>JAYFRU010000364.1:0-3755 GCA_040946965.1 Burkholderia sp.
GTGACGGGCTTCGTGTTTCAACCCAGAGGGGCGTCGGGCTACCTGAGTTGGTCCGAGGCCTAAAGATACAAGGGGGCGGAGCGGAGCGCCGCCCTGGAAGATTTGCAAACGGCGATGTAGCGCGTGCAGTGGCCGTGCGAGGCGGCTGCGGCTTGCAGGCCCCGCGTATAGCCGCTGCTTGCACCTCATCCGCGCGGCATGCGATTTGCGTGCTTGGGGGCAGGAGAGCGTGAGGCATGAGCCATCTGCGGCGCCTCGCGACGTCCCGCAACCCATCAGGCCGACCTCCGGCGCCAGCGCGGCCCGGGGATGGCAAGGAGCCCGAATGAACCCGGTCAAATCGAATCCCTATCCACAGCAACAGCACGAAAAGGTCGGCGAGAGCCCGGTTTTGAAGACGCCGGACGCCGGCAAGGACCAGCCGGACGCGAGCGCGCAGGCCTGCGGCTTCGCGCGCAAGCAGACGCCGGAGACGGTGGCCGGCAAGACGCCGACCGGGCTGCCGCCGGTCGAGCGGCACGAGCGCGGCGACCAGCATGCCGACCCGGTGCGTCGCGCGGCGGCGCGCATCACCTCGCTCGACAACGCCAACATGGCGAGCACCGACAATTCGGTCGACGTCGACGGCAAGGGGCAGGAAGCGCGTCGCGAGGCCTCGCCGCAGCAGGACAACGTGATCCACTCGAATGCCTCGCTCGACGACAGCACCGCGCCGCCCGACCAGGGGCTGGGCGGCATCGACAGCCAGCCGCGCGCCGAGGTGATGGCCAGGCCGGGCTGGGCGGTGCGCGATCATGGCACGGTGATGGTCGATCATCGCGAGGGCAACGGCATCCGGCGCGCCGAGCGCCTGTTCAGCTTCGAGCGCGACGCCTCCCATTGGCGCCGCGTCGCCGGGGCGGCGGAGATCGCGTTGGCGACTGAAGCCTGCATGGCCATCGAAGCCGGTGGCCGCTTGTCGCTTTTTGCTGCTGCTGCTTGCTGCCGCTTGCCGCCGTTCCGGCCCCCGGGCGCGAACGGTGTTTCATGCTACGCTTGCGCCCGGCTCACGCCAGACTAGGTCCGCCGCCCTCGCATCGATCGCGCGACGTTGGCTCGCCTGGACGGCCCGATCCATCCGATCGGCGCCCCGGCCGGACGAGGCCGCCCGATTGCACTTGATCCCGCGCCCGCGATCCCGCCGGCCGCGCGCTCCGCACCTCGCCCGGTCCGCTAGTTCCTCCTCTCACGTTTCGTCGTATCCGCTCATGTCGACCTTGCCCTCGTCGCCGGCTCCCGCGCCGCGCGCCCTCGATTCCGTCAATTCCAAGCCGCTCGGCATCGCGCTCGTGCTGGTGGTGCTCGGCGCGATCTATCTCGCGCAGACCGTCAGCCTGCGCCAGGCCGCGCTCTACCTGGTCGGCGCGCTGCTCGGCATGACGCTCTACCACGCCGCCTTCGGCTTCACCTCGGCCTGGCGCGTGTTCATCGCCGACGGCCGCAGCGCCGGCCTGCGCGCGCAGATGCTGATGCTCGCGATCGGCGTGCTGCTGTTCTTCCCGGCGCTGTCGGCCGGTTCGCTGTTCGGGCAGCCGGTGGTCGGGCTGGTCTCGCCGGCCGGCACCTCGGTGATCGTCGACGCCTTCATCTTCGGCATCGGCATGCAGCTTGGCGGCGGCTGCGCCTCGGGCACGCTCTACACGGTCGGCGGCGGCAGCACGCGCATGATCGTCACGCTGCTGGCCTTCATCGTCGGCTCGGCGGTGGCCACCGCCCACATGCCGTTCTGGACCTCGATGCCGCAACTGAAGCCGCTTTCGCTGGTGCACACGCTCGGCGTGGCGCCCGCGATCGTGCTGAACCTCGCGGTGTTCGCCGCGATCGCCGCGCTCACCGTGGCCATCGAGAAGCGCCGCCATGGCCGCCTGGTCAACGCACCCGAGCGCGCGCCGCATGTCTCGCCCTGGCTGCACGGCCCTTGGCCGATGCTGGCCGGCGCGGTCGCGCTGGCGCTGCTCAACTTCGCCACGCTCGCGCTGTCGGGCCGCCCCTGCGGCGTGACCTCGGCCTTCGCGCTGTAGGGTGCCAAGGGTTTCGCCTCGCTCGGCCTCGAGGTGGCGAGCTGGAAGTACTGGCTCGCGGGCCCGAACGCGGCGGCGCTGGCCAGCCATGATGTGACCACCGTGATGGATATCGGCATCATCCTCGGCGCGATGGCCGCCGCAGCGCTGGCCGGCCGCTACGCGCCGGTCTGGCGCATCCCGCAGCGCTCGCTGCTGGCCGCTGTGGTGGGCGGCCTGCTGCTCGGCTACGGCGCGCGCCTGGCCTATGGCTGCAACATCGGCGCCTACTTCAGCGGGATCGTCTCGGGCAGCCTGCACGGCTGGCTGTGGCTGGTCTGCGCGTTCGCCGGCAACGTGCTCGGCACGCGCCTGCGTCCGTGGTTCGGGCTCGAGGTCGAACGCGTGAGGAATACCAGCTGCTGACGCCGCGCGGCGCGACCCGCGCCGCTTTTTGCTGATCGCCTCGTCCAGACGCGCGACATGCTCCGTAGCATGCCGCGCGTTTCGTTTTGGTTGCCCGCGCAACGAGCCGGGCCGCGCCCGCGCGTGCGCACGATCGTGTGATTCGTTCTGATACATTACGCGTCGCGCCGCATGCCGCTCGACGCCGGCGCGCAGAACAACAAGCCTGACGTGGCGTGGAAGGTGGAGCCGGCCCTGAGCACGCTCGGCGTGAGCTCGGACACGGTGCTGCTGGACAGCCGCAGCGCGGTGTTCCTGGTGGTGGCCTCGGCGCATCCGGTCGAGGACCTGCTGGCAATGGTGTCGCGCGAAGGGCTGCGCGTCGAGCTGCGGATGGGCGAGGATGCGATCGTGCGCCAGGACCTCGACGCGGACCACGCCTTGCGGGCCTTCACGATCGATGCGGGACATTACGCGGGGCCGGATGCGTGCACGACGAGCATGCCTTCCTGAAGGCACGTACCGCGCACCGGAATGCGACGCCCGCGCGCCGCACCGAGAAGAAGGCCCTGCAGGACGCCTTGCAGGATTGAGCCTCGACCGACGCGGGCAGGTGGGCCGGGCGGCAGGCTCAGTCGGGACGTTCGAACTCGCGCGCGATCCAGCGCGTCGCGCTGGCCTTGTCGAGGCGGAAGCCAGCCTGCACGGTGACCTGGCCCAGTTGCTCGCCGCTGTCGTCGAAGGCCTTCAGGATGGCATAGGGTTCGTCCTCGTCGGGCACGATGTCGAGCGTGACGGAAACGCTGCGCTCGTCGGCCCACACCATGACCTCCTTGTGCAGCATCGCGTCGCGCTGCTGCTCGTGGCGGCGCAGGACTTCCGAGGCGGTCTTGACCAGGGTGCGGAACGCATTGGCGTCGAGCGGCTTCGGGTTCTTCTTGTCGCGGCCCATGGTCCAGGGGCCGACCAGCGCCGGCTCGGCCTCGCCGTCCTTGATCATTTCCACCGCCCAGCCGTCGTCGTCCTCGTTCTTGATCACGCGGGCGGTCCAGCCGTTGTCGCGCCAGAGGGTGTCTTCGTGGAGGGGCGGGAGATCGTCGGTGAGGTCGGCAGTGGTCATGAAGCGCGTGCGGAGTCAGGTCAGGCAGGGGTCGTATTGTAAACGTTTTGATGGACCAGCCGGTTCGACCCGGCCGGATGGGAGAGCAATCGAATGAAGCGTATGCCCATGGTTCGGCGTTGTTGCATAAATCCGATTTGGCGCGGTGACGTTTACGCGCAACGGTCGCAGCGAGGCCTCTGTTAACAATT
>JAYFRU010000365.1:0-3754 GCA_040946965.1 Burkholderia sp.
GGTTATGCGAACTCTAGATTCCTACAACCGTTCGGGCTGCAAGAAAGGACGGTTCAACTCGGGTGCCCAGGGCTCAGAGACGGGCTTCGTGTTTCAACTCAGAGGGGCGTCGGGCTACTTGAGTTGGTCCGAGGCCTAAAGATACAAGGGGATAGGGAGAGCTGGCCGCAGCGTATCGCGCGATAGCGGGCGAGGGCACGGCGACAGGCGCCGCGCCGGCGAATCGAATTCAGTGGAAGACGGGCGGGCCCGCCCGTTTTTCGTTCAGTGGCCGCGCTGGCCGCTGCGCGAGGAGCGGTTGCGGTTCGCATGCCCCGCATTGGCGTTGCCGCCGCCGTTGCCGGACTTGACCGGCTTGGCGGCCGGCTTCACGCCGCCCGGCTGGCCGCCGTCACGACGCGCGGTGCCTTGTCCACGCCCCTGGCCGCCTTGCGGCTGGCGAGCGCCACCGCCACCACCGCTGCGCGACTGCGGCTGGCTGAGGCGCTGGATCGGTTCCGGCTTGGCATGCGGATCGGGCTCAAAGCCGGCGATCACTTCCTGCGGTATCTCGCGCTTGATCAGCTTCTCGATGTCGCGCAACAGCTGCTTCTCGTCGACGCTGACCAGCGAGACCGCCTCGCCGTTGGCGCCGGCGCGGCCGGTACGGCCGATGCGGTGCACATAGTCTTCCGGCACGTTCGGCAGCTCGTAGTTGACCACGTGCGGCAGCTGGTCGATATCGATGCCGCGCGCGGCGATATCGGTGGCCACCAGCACCTGCAGCGTGCCGGCCTTGAACTCGGTAAGCGCGCGCGTGCGAGCCGACTGGCTCTTGTTACCGTGGATCGCCAGCGCGCTGATGCCGTCCTTGCTGAGATGCTCGGCCAGGCGGTTGGCGCCGTGCTTGGTGCGCGTGAACACCAGCACCTGGAACCAGTTGTGTTCGCGGATCAGGTGGGTGAGCAGCTCGCGCTTGCGGTCGCGGTCGACCGGGTAGATCTTCTGCGCGATGGTCTCGGCCGTGGTGTTGCGGCGCGCCACCTCGATCAGGGCCGGCGAATCGAGCAGGCTGTCGGCCAGCGCCTTGATCTCGTCGGAGAAGGTGGCCGAGAACAGCAGGTTCTGGCGCTTCGCGGGCAGGCGCGCGAGCACCCGCTTGATGTCGTGGATGAAGCCCATGTCGAGCATGCGGTCGGCTTCGTCGAGCACCAGGATGTCGAGCTGCGAGACATCGATGGTCTTCTGCTGCATGTGGTCGAGCAGGCGCCCCGGGGTGGCCACCACGATGTCCACGCCGCGCTTGAGCGCGTCGATCTGCGGATTGATGCTGACGCCGCCGAACATCACGGTGGAGCGCAGCTTCAGGTACTTGCCGTAGGCGCGCACGCTCTCCTCGACCTGGGCGGCCAGTTCGCGCGTGGGCGTGAGGATCAGCGCGCGCACGGCGCGCTTGCCGCTGGTGGTCTGGGCGGTGCTGGCATTGAGGCGCTGCAGGATCGGCAGCGTGAAGCCAGCGGTCTTGCCGGTGCCGGTCTGCGCGCCGGCGAGCAAGTCGCCGCCGCCGAGCACGGCGGGAATCGCCTGGGTCTGGATCGGGGTCGGTTCGGTATAGCCGAGTTCGTTGACGGCCCGCACGAGGGGTTCGGCGAGGCCGAGGGAAGCAAAAGACATAAACTCTCTTGGCGTTCGAAAAACGACGCCGCCCGACTGGCCGGTACGCGGCCGATCGGGCGGCGTCGTCTTCATACAAAAAAACAAATAGGGCATGGCCGCGGTTGCCCGCAGCCACGCCCCGTGTGATGTGAACCGTTCGTCAGTCGAGCGGTGCGGAGCGCAGATCGCTCACCTGCTGCGGCGAGATCGGCGAACCGTTGTTGCCCCAGGCCGATCGGATATACGACACGACGGCTGCAACCTCTTGATTCGACAGGGCTTGCGCGAACGGCGGCATCCCGTATGGACGCAGATTCCGGAACGTGCTGGGCGGGTAACCGCCGTTGAGCACCATCCGGATCGGGTTCACTGCAGACTCCATCATAATCGAATGGTTTCCGGCGAGCGGCGGATAGGCCGGCGGCTTGCCCTGGCCGGAGGCGCCGTGACAGGTCGCGCAGTTGTCCGCGTAGAGCTTGCGGCCCTGTTCCAGCAGCTGGTCGCCGAACTTCTGCGAGGGCTCGTATTGCAGGTTGGTCGAGGCCTCGCCCTTCTGCGGAATCGACTTCAGATAGACCGACATCGCGCGCGCGTCGTCGTCCGACATCTACTGCAGGCTATTGTGGACCACGTCGGCCATCGGCCCGAACACCGCGCCGCGCATCGACACGCCGGCCTGCAGCAGGTCGGTGAGTTCCTGCACGTGCCAGCCGCCGAGGCCGAACTCGGTGTCGTTGGTCAGCGAGGGCGCGTACCAGTTCTGCAGCGGGATCAGCCCGCCGGCGAAGGCCAAGGAGCTGCGCGGCGCGCCCATCAGGTTGATCGAGGTATGGCACATGCTGCAGTGGCCCAGGCCCTCGACCAGGTAGGCGCCGCGGTTCCATTCCACCGACTTGGTCGGGTCCGGCTTGAATTCGCCCTCCTTGAAGAACAGCGTGCGCCAGCCGATCAGCAGGTTGCGGTTGTTGAACGGGAATTTCAGCTCGTGCGGGCGGCTCGCGGTGTTGACGGCCGGCACCGAGCGCAGGTAGGCGTAGATCGCGTCCGAATCGGTGCGCGTGACCTTGGTGTAGCTGGTGAAGGGGAAGCCGGGGTAGAGCAGGCTGCCGTCCTTCGAGCGGCCCGTGTGCATCGCGCGATAGAAGTCGTCGGCGCTCCACTTGCCGATGCCGTATTGGTTGTCGGGCGTGATGTTCGGCGTGTACATGGTGCCGAACGGGGTGGGCATCGGCAGGCCGCCGGCGAAGGGCTGGCCGCCGCGCACCGTGTGGCAGGCCACGCAGTCGCCCACCCGCGAGAGATACTCGCCCTTCTTGACGAGCGCGGCCTGGCTCGCGTCGGCGGCCGGCGCGGCCGCGCGCGCGGTGTCGATCAGGCTGCCCGCCCACTTGGCGGCGCCGGGCCAGACGGCCGGCATCAGCGTCGCGGCGGCGGCGATCGCGAGGGCGCCGAAGGCATACAGGGACTGGCGTTTCATGGCGTCTGTCTCCTGGGGGCATTGCGGTTCGCTGCCGCAGGCGAGCGGCAGCTTCAGCGAGCCGGCCGCCGCCGGGACCGGATTGGTCGGCGCCGCCTGCGCGGCGAGCCAGGCGGTCACGGCGGTGACATCCTCGTCGGTGAGCCGCGAGGCGATCTCGTGCATGCAGTCGGGTGCCTTGGCGCGCCGGTTGCCCGAGCGCCAGGCGCCGATCTGCGCGCTGAGATAGTCGCTGTGCAGGCCGACCAGGCCCGGGATCGCAGGCTGCATGCCCGTCAGTTGCGCGCCGTGGCAGGCGATGCAGGCAGGGATCTTGCGCGCCGCATCGCCGCGCGTGGCCAGCGCCTGGCCGCGCGCGATCACCTCGTCCGACACGCTCGGCTTGGCCGGCGGCGGATAGGGCGGACGCTCGTTGGAGAAGTGCACCGCGATCGCGTGCAGGTAATCGTCGCTCAGGTAGGTGAGCAGGTAGTTCATCGGCGGGTACTTGCGTCGCCCGTCGCGGAAGTTGATCAGCTGGTTGTAGAGATATTCGGCGGGCTTGCCGGCCAGGCGCGGGAAGTAGTCGTTGTCGGTGCCCTGGCCGTGGGTGCCGTGGCAGGCGGTACAGCCGCGCACGCGTTCGGCCATCGTGTCGGGTGC
>JAYFRU010000366.1:0-3752 GCA_040946965.1 Burkholderia sp.
GATACGCGTCCGGGTAATTTCGGCCACTGCCACTCGCATACCCGCGCTTTTAGTCGCCGCGTAGCGGCCTACCTTGATTCTGGCCTTCATGGGTCGGCAGTCGGACGGGCTTATGCGCATAAAGCAAGTTAACTCGGCCTTCGGATGAAAGGGTCCTGTCCGTGCCAAACCGAACCTCGTTGACCTGAGCCGTCGATTAGGCGAGCGCGCCGAGGCACCCAGCCGCGAATTTATGCGCATAAACCCACGCCCATTCGCCCTTCCCTCTCGATCAGAACAGGCGAGCCCGAACCAGGAGTCGACCCCAAACGAATACCGTGCCCTCGACCGCCAGTGTTCCCTCCCTCGCTACAATAGACACTCCATTCCGCACCTCCACCACGCCGGCCATCAGCATGATCACGATCTACCACAACCTCCGTTGCTCCAAATCCCGCGAAACCCTGGCGCTGCTCGACTCGCTGAACAAGCGGGGCGAGCCCGTCCAGGTGGTCGAGTATTTGAAGACCCCGCTGACCGTCTCTCAGTTGAAGACGCTGCATCGTCAACTTGGTCGGCCCTTGCGCGACATGGTTCGAGACAACGAGACCGAATTCAAGGAGTGGGGTCTGAACGACCCCGCTGCCAGCGAAGCCGCGATCTACGCCGCCATCGCCGAGCATCCCATCCTGCTGCAGCGCCCGATTGTGGTGGTGAACGACAAAGCGGCGATCGGCCGTCCCCCGGAATCCGTCGCCGCTCTGTTCGAATAATTCTTATAAATATTATTTTTCATATCGCGACACGGTAAATACCCCGCGCTATGCCTTCCGCAACTGTCACGTTTCGCGTTCAAACTAGTGCGCTATGCTGTCCCGCACGCGTGTCGAGCCGGTTTCCTGGCCCCGCCACTTATCCCCCGGCACGCGTGACCTGAAAGTTATCCACAATTTCTGTGGAAAATCTTGTGGAAAGCCTGCCCGGATCGCCCGCGCCGCCGGACTTGTGCTGGCCTGCCCGCAAATGGCTCGTTGCCGATCCTTGGTGAAGGAATCCGGGCGCATTCTCAATCGAGCGGAAGGAGAACGTGATGACATACCGAATTGCCGTGGTCGTCGGCAGCCTGCGACGCGAGTCGTTCAACCGGGCTCTCGCCAAGGCCGTGATCTCGCTTGCCCCCCGACGATTTCGCCTTTGAGTTCGCCGATATCGGCAAGCTCGCGCTCTACAGCCAGGATTACGACCCGGCCTTCCCCGCCGAGGCGACTGCCTTGAAGAAACAGATCGAGGAAGCGGATGGCCTGCTGTTCGTGACGCCCGAGTACAACCGCTCGATCCCGGGCGTGCTGAAGAACGCGCTCGACTGGGGTTCGCGGCCGTGGGGGCACAATTCCTGGAGCGGCAAGCCGGGCGCCGTGCTCGGTACCTCGCCGGGCACCATCGGCACCGCGCTGGCGCAGCAGCATCTGCGCAACGTACTCTCCTATCTCGATGTCGCGACGCTCGCGCAACCCGAGATGTTCATCAAGCACGACACCAGCCGCATCGACGACGAAGGCAAGATCGTCAGCGATGACACGCGCAAGTTCCTGCAGTCCTTCGTCGATCGCTACGCGGATTGGGTGCGTCGCCACGCGACGAAAACAGCCTGAGGAGCGATGCGGGATCGCATTGACGTGAGCTGAACAGGCGCGGCGCGCGGTCGGTGGATCGGGACCAGGAACCCGGCCGGCGCACGTCGCGTACTCACCCACCACCCTCCTGCTTGCCTGCCGCACCGGCGATCACCGCCCCGGTCTGCGGGCAGTCCAACCGCCCCCTCCCCCGCCCTGCCGCTGCCACGCCTCAGGCACGGATACGTCCGCCCTTCCTCGCATCGCGCGCCTGCCGGATCGCGTGCAGCATGTCGTCGAGCAGCCCGATGTCGAAGGGCTTGGAGAGCACGCGCGCATTCACGCGTCGCGTGCGGTCGAGTTCCTCCGCGTAGCCCGTGACGAGGATCACGGGCAGCGTGCCGGGGCGTCGCTCGATTGCCTCGGCCAGGTCGATGCCGTTGGGCGTGCCGGGCATGTGGATATCGGAGATCACCAGGTCGAAGGGCCGCGACTCGTCGTCGGGATCGAGCGGTGCATCGACCAGCGCGAGCGCGTCGTCGGCGTTGGCTGCGTAGGTGACGCGGTGGCCGAGCAGCGACAGCAGCGCCTCGGTGCCGGCGGCCACCTCGTCGTTGTCCTCGACCAGCAGGATGCGCAGGCCTTCCTGCGGCGGATCGGTTTCCGGCATCGACGCCTCGCGCGGCACCGGCGCGACGGGCCGCGCCTCGTCGGTGATACGCGCGCGCGGCAGGTAGAGCCGCACTGTGGTGCCCTCCCCCAGCGCGCTGTCGATCGTGGCGATGCCGCCCGAGCGCTCGCAGAACGCGAACACCTGCGGCAGGCCGAGGCCGGTGCCCATGCCCTTCGGCTTGGTGGTGAAGAGCGGCTCGAAGGCATGCGCGAGCACCTCGGGCGCCATCCCGCTGCCGGTGTCGGCCAGCGAGAGCTGCACGAAGTCGCCCGTCAGCGGAAAGCCTTCCTCGTGGCGGAAGGTGATGTTCTGCGCGGCGATCGTGAAGCGTCCGCCGGTCGGCATCGCGTCGCGCGCGTTCACCGACAGGTTGATCACGGCCAGCTCGAGTTCGGCGATATCGACGCGGATCGGCCAGATGCCGAGCGGCATGTCGAATACCAGCGCGGATTTCGAGCCCAGCGACGTCTTCAGCAGTTCGCGGCACGAGGAGCCGAGCCATTGCGGCACGTCGATCGTCTCGCTGCGCAGCGGCTGCTTGCGCGCCACGCCGAGCAACTGGCGCGTCAGCGACTGGCCGTTCTTCAGCGCGCGCTCGATGGCCGTCAGCTCGATGTCCAGATGCGCGGCGCCGCGCCGACGGACGATCTGGATATTGCTCGAGATGATCATCAGCAGGTTGTTGAAGTCGTGCGCGACGCTGCCGACCAGGTTGCCGAGCGCTTCCATCTTGCGCGACTGCCGGTAGGCCGACTCGATCGAGCGCCGCATCGAGGCCTCGGCCTGCCAGCGGTTCCAGGCCTGCTCCTCGACGCGCAGCCGCTTCAGCGACAGCCAGATCACGCACCACAGCGCCAGCGAGGGCGCGAACATCGAGATGGACAGCACGCTCAGGTGCTCGTACCAGGCCCGCCAGATCGCCGGCGCGCGATAGGCGCAGGTGACGTAGACGGGATAGGAGCCGACCTGGCGGTAGGCGACGATCTCGCTCGCACCGTCGTGCTCGACGCGGATGATGCCGGAGCGCGGGCTCGAGGCGCTCGCGTTGACGAACGGCGCCTCGTGCTCGTCTAGCTTTTCGTCGCCGGTCTCGGGCGGCGAATACGAGGCGAGCACCGCGCCGTCGCTGCGCGTGAGCGCCATCGACATCGGCGAGCTCTCGCCGCCGAGCAGGTCGCGGTAGAAGGCGTTGAAGTACGAGGATTTCAGCGCGATCGAGACCATCCCCGCGAAGCCGCCGTCGCTGTGCTGGCGCGCCACGCCGGTATTGAACACCAGGCTCGGCGTGGTCGAGCGCATCGGCCCGCGCATCGGCCGCGAAATGTGCTCGATCACCTTGTTGTCGCGGATGCCGATGAAGTCGTCTCGGTTCGCGATCGAGGCGTGCGGGGCCGGGTAAGTATTGCTGGCAAACGTGTTTGAAGTTTGTTGACTTCGGTGAATCGCATACGCCGGAGCCGCGCATGCAGTGCGTCGTTGTACTGACT
>JAYFRU010000367.1:0-3739 GCA_040946965.1 Burkholderia sp.
CCTGTCCGCAAGCCGCAGGCGTAAGCGCTAGCCGATCAGCCGCCGAGGCGCAAGGGGCGGGTTCGCTGATCGCTTACGGTCGACCGGCTGCCAGGGAAAGCTGCGTGCCACGACGTATTGCAGGATCGCCTCGCTGTCGAGCCGCCCCCAGTCGAGCCAGTTGGCGCGCAGCGAACCGGGAGCGGGACGAGACTCGCCAATGCCGCGATAGTCGTAGACCAGCGCATCGAAACCCTGGGCGAACAGCCAGGTGGCGAAGCGAAAGTAATAGCGGCAGCGCACCGCCGTCGCGCACTGGATCACGACCACCGGACGCGCCGCATCGACAGCGCGATGGCGCCACTGATGGCCATGCAGCACGAAGCCGTCGGCCGCCTGCACCGAGAACGGCTCGGGCGGCAACGGCAGGCTCGGCGGAACCTCGCTCATGATCGCGTCTCCCTCGATCGGTATCGCGCCGCGACATCCGACGCTCGTCACGCGGGCCGTCGCGTCCGATGCGCCAGTCGCAACGGCATCGGTCACTGTGCCACCAGCTCCCGCCAGCCTGCTGCGAAGCGCGCTCCGGCGGGGCCCCTTGCAGGCGCGGCCGCCCGCGCTCAGCGCTTGGTCAGCTCGAGCGCGCCCAGCGCCCGCTGGCGCGCCGCGTCATGATCGACGATCGGCTCGGGATAGGTCCGGCCCAGCACCACGCCCGCGGCCTCCAGCACGGCCGGCCTGGCGCGCCAGGGTTCGTGGATCGCCTCGGCCGGCAGCCGCGCCAGCTCGGGCACCCAGCGCCGCACGTAGTCGCCCTCGGGATCGAACTTGCGGCCCTGCGTGACCGGATTGAAGATGCGGAAATACGGCGCCGCGTCGGCGCCGCAGCCGGCCACCCATTGCCAGTTCGCTGAATTGTTGGCGATGTCGGCATCGACCAGGGTGTCCCAGAACCAGCGCTCGCCCGCGCGCCAGTCGATCAGCAGGTGCTTGATCAGGAAGGAGGCGACCACCATCCGTACGCGGTTGTGCATCCAGCCCGTGGTCCACAGCTCGCGCATGCCCGCATCGACCAGCGGATAACCGGTGCGGCCGCAGCACCAGGCGGTGAAGCCTGCCTCGTCGTCGCGCCAGGGCATCGCGTCGAAACGCTCGCGGTAATTGCGCGTCGGCAGCTCGGGGAAATGGTAGAGCAGGCTGGTGTCGAACTCGCGCCAGCCCAGTTCGCTGACGAATTTCTCGATGTCGGCGGCCACCGCCGCCCCGCCCTCGCGCGCCGCCGCCATCGTCGCATGCCAGACCTGCCGCGCCGACAGCTGGCCGAAGCGCAGGTAGGGCGACAGGCGGCTGGTCGCCGGCCGGTCGGGCCGGTCGCGTGCCTCGCCGTAGCCGCGGATCTTCTTGTCGAGGAAACGCTCGAGCAGTTCGAAGGCAGCTTCCTCCGACGGCACCCAGGCTTCGCGCAGGCCGCCCGCCCAGCCGGGGCGCGTCGGCAGCAGGCCGAGCGCGTCGATCTTCAGCGCGCGGCGCGCGAGCGAGGCCGGCAGCGCATGGAAGCGCCACGCCGACGGCTCGGCCAGCGGCGCGCTCACGTCGCCGCTCTTGAGCGCGGCACGCCAATAGGCCGTGAACACCTGGAACGCGCCGCCGCTGCCGGTCTGCAATTCCCAGGGCTCGCGCAGCAGCGCGCCGTTGAAGCTCTCGGCCTCGATGCCGGCCGCCTTCAGTGAGCGCTTCAGCGCGCCGTCGGTCTCGCGCGCGATCCCGTCGTAGCGGCGGTTCCAGTAGACGGCGCTGGCGTCGAGCTGCTCGGCGAGCGTAGCGATGGTCTCGCGCTCCTTGCCCGCCAGCACCAGCAGGCGCCCCCCATGCCCGGCCAGGCTCGCGTCGAGCGAACGCAACGCGCCGTCGAGCCACCACCGCGCCGCGCCGCCGAGCGGTCGCGTGCCGTCGCGCTCCAGCACGTAGACGCAGACGAGGGGCCGGCCCGATTCGGCGGCACGCACGAGCGCCGGATTGTCGGTGACGCGCAGGTCGTCGCGAAACCAGACGATGGCGGCTTGGGCTGAAGATTCGGCAGGCACGGGGCAGGCTCCGGTAAAAACGGGCGATGACGGGCGATGACGGATCGATCGGGCACGCGGCGCTCGCTCGATTGCGCGCCATTAAACCATGCAAGGGGACAGAGCGAACCGGGCCAAGGGCGCCGAGTTTCCATCCGCACCCAGGCGTGGCGCTCGTCAAACGAGTCTTCCCAGCAATTTCCGCGCCGCTGGCCGGCACCCGAACCGGGCCGGCAGGCGCCCTGCCCCATCCTCGATGCGTTTCAATCGCCCGAGCCAGGCCGCTGCCGCCTCGCCGCGCCGGCGCCCGCCCGTTTGGAGTCGCGCGCCTAGCAGCCGGCTTGGCGTTGCCGGCCGCCAAGCCGTATAAATCAACGAACCGGCACGCGACCCGCAAGGGCCGCGGGGCATGCAGCCCGAGCCGAAAAAAAACAGGAGGGAGACGATGGCGAAGCTGCAAACGGCAAGCGTCGGCTGGACCGACGGCAAACGCTACTGGTGGCTGCTCGGCGCGCTGACCATCACGCTGCCGATCTTCTCCGCGCACCTGGCGCTCAGCACCGGCTGGCACATCTTCTGGTGGTTCGGCCCGTTGTTCGCGTTCGGCGTGATCCCGCTGCTCGACTGGCTGATCGGCGACGATGCCGGCAACCCGCCCGACGAGCTGGTGGCGACGCTGGAGAGCGACCGCTACTACCGGCGCGTGGTCTACCTGGCCACGCTGGTGGTCTATGTCTCCTTCGTCGCCGCGATGTGGGTACTGCGGCCCGTGCCGCTGAGCTGGTACGACTACGTCGGCTTCGCGATGTCGCTGGGCGCGGCCACCGGCGTGTCGATCAACACCGCGCACGAGCTCGGCCACAAGACCTCGCGCTTCGAGCGCTGGCTGGCCAAGATCACGCTCGCGCCGGTCGCCTACGGGCATTTCTTCGTCGAGCACAATCGCGGCCACCATGTACGCGTCGCGACCCTGCCCGACCCGGCCAGCGCGCGCTTCGGCGAATCCTTCTGGGCCTTCCTGCCGCGCACCGTGTTCGGCAGCATCGCCTCGGCCTGGCAGCTGGAAAGGCGCCGGCTCGAACGCGAGGGGCGCTCGATCTGGTCGCCGCGCAACGAGGTGCTGCATGCCTGGGCCATGACCGCCGTGCTGTGGGGCGCCGCGATCGTCTACTGCGGGCCGCGCGTGATCCCCTTCCTGCTGATCCAGGCCGTCTACGGCGCCTCGCTGCTGGAGGTGGTCAACTATGTCGAGCACTACGGGCTCGGCCGGCGCCAGTTGCCGAACGGCCGCTACGAGCGCTGCTCGCCCGAGCATTCCTGGAACAGCAACCACGTGGTGACCAACCTGTTCCTCTACCAGCTGCAGCGGCATGCCGACCATCACGCCAACCCGACGCGCTCCTACCAGGCGCTGCGCCACTTCGACCACTCGCCGCAACTGCCATCGGGCTACGCGACCATGATCCTGCTCGCCTACCTGCCGCCGCTGTGGTTTCGCGTGATGAACCCGCGCGTGGTCGCGCACTACCAGGGCGACATGCGCCAGTCGAACATCAAGCCCTCGATCCGCGAGCGCGTGCTCGCGCGTTACGCGGCGGGGGCCTCGGCTTGAGCGAGGCGCGCGACACCGTCACGAAGCTCGCGGGCGCCTCGCCGGCCGCACGCGCCGCCCATGTGCGCGAGCGCGTGGAAGCCGC
>JAYFRU010000368.1:0-3737 GCA_040946965.1 Burkholderia sp.
GTATCGGATAGCCGCTATCGAGGCGGCGAGCGGTGCTGTGTTTCGCACTGCACCAGAAACCGCACAAAACGCGGCGAGCCGCCTTGCCCGGCGCTCGCCGGCCTGTCGCGCGAGACCTGGTTACCGCGCACCGACGCGCGTGCCGAAGCCGGCCGCCGCGGGCGAACCGAACGGACCCTCGTATCGCCTGACGTCCGGCTGCGTTATGATCCGGCGCTGACTGAGGTCTCGCGTCCCCGGGCCCAGCCGATCCTTGCGAGCCGGTCGGGCAGTCATGGGCCAGCCCGGTGTTCATGGGCCAGCCCGCTCGAGGGCCGCAGCCCGAGGCCGTTGGCGCGGCCGGCGTCGCCACATGGAGAAACAATCAGTTAAACTGTGTATCCAGATCCCTCCCCGGATCCTCCCGCCGATCCCGTCCGCGCGTCGCGCGCGGCGTTCGCCAGCAGGCGCCGCGATGAGCGACACCCGTTCTCCGGCCGGCGCGCGCCCGGCCACCATCAGCGATGTCGCGCGCGAGGCCGGCACCGGCAAGACCAGCGTGTCGCGCTACCTGAACGGCGAGACCAACGTGCTGTCGGCGGACCTGCGCACGCGCATCGAGGCCGCGATCCAGCGCCTGAATTACCGGCCGAACCAGATGGCGCGCGGTCTCAAGCGCGGCCGCAACCGCCTGCTCGGGCTGCTCGCGGCCGACCTCACCAACCCTTATACGGTCGAGGTGCTGCAGGGTGTCGAGGCGGCCTGCCACGCGCTCGGCTATATGCCGCTGATCTGCCATGCCGCCAACGAGGCCGACATGGAGCGCCGCTACCTGCAACTGCTGGCCACCTATCGCGTCGAGGGCATGATCGTCAACGCGCTCGGCGCGCGCGAGGATGCGCTGATGCCGCTGCGCGACTGCGGCATCCCGACCGTGCTGGTCGATCGGCGCGTGGAGGGTTTCGATGCCGACCTGGTCGGCCTGGACAATGCCGCTGCGGTGCACGCGGGGCTCGCGCACCTGTTCGCACAGGGCTTCGCCGAGGGTTGCTTCGTGGTGCAGCCGTTCGAGCAGGTCAGCTCGCGGCGCCTGCGCGAGGCCGCGTTCCGCGCCGCGCTGGCCGAGCTGGGGCGCGACCGCGAGGCGGCGCCGACGGTGGTCGCCGACCTGGCCGATGGCGAGGCGCTGGCCGCCGCGCTGGCCCGGCTCGACGCGCGGCTCGACGCCGCCGCGGCCGCCAGCCGCCGGGTGGCCCTGTTCGCCGCCAACGCACCGGTGACGCTGGCGCTCGCGCGTCATCTGCATGCGCGCCACGGCGCCGGCTGGCAGGCCAGGGTGGCGCTGCTGTCGATCGACGATCCCGAATGGGCCGAGCTGCTCGGCATCACCACGATCCGTCAGCCGGCCTATGAAATCGGCTATCGCGCGGTCGCATTCGTGCACGACCGGATCGACGGCGCCACCGACGTGGCGCGCGAGGCGCTGCTGCCCGGCGAGCTGGTGGTGCGCACATCGACCGCAAGCTGAGTATCATGCGGGGTCGCGCACCGCTCCGGTGCGCCTGACTGACCAAGGATCGTCATGACTGTTGCTCCCGCCACCCTGGTGGCGCTGATCATCGGCACGCTGATCGTCGCGTTGTTGCCGATCGTTGCGTTCCGCTTGCTGAAATCCCCGATGAAACTGGATCGTCGCGACGCCATCGTCGGCATCGCGGCCTTCATGCTGTTCGCCACCCTGATCGAGCGCGGCGTCTATGCGCTCGTGCCGATGCGGCCGGGCGCCGTGCAATGGCTCTCGCAGCCGGTGGTGTTCGTCGCCTTCGGCATCGCGGTGGCCGCCGTGATCGAGGAGGCCGTCCGCTACCTGGGCCTGCGTTTCGTCGAGCGTCGCTACGGCGCCTCGTCGGGCGACGCGCGCGGGCTCGGCTACGGGATCGGCTTCGGCGGCGCGCAGGCCTGGTTCGTCGGCGTGATCGTGCTGGGCCAGTGGGTCTGGCTGGTGTGGCTCGCGCAGCGCGGCCAGCTCAACCAGCAGCTCTCGACCATGCCGCCCGATCTCGTGCTGCGCATTCAGATGATTCTGATCACCATGTCGGCCTCCACCATCGTGGTGCGCGTGCTCGAATGCCTGGCCGCCTTCACCTTCCAGCTGGCCATGTCGGTGCTGGTGTGGCGCGGCGTGCAGGCGCGCAAGCGCTGGATCCTGCCGCTCGCGATCGTGCTGCATCCGATCGGCGACCTGCCGCTGATGGCCTTCAATGCCGGCGCGATTCCCGTGTCCACGATGGTCACGGCCTACGGCCTTATGACCCTGATCCTGATTGCCGCGCTGGTCCGCTGGTGCCGGCCGGCCACCCGCACCGCCTGAGCGAACCGCGATGGACGATTACCACTACGACTGCGCCAGTGCCGAGTTCGACGCGCTCGCGCATGTGATCTGCGACCTGTTCCCCGAGCAGACGAGTTTTGCCGAACGCGCCGACGAGGCCGGGCGCTTCCTGCACGTGCAATGGCTGGGGATGCGTTTCGGCTCGGCGCCCAAGCGCATGACGCTGGCGCTGCGCTTCGAGCCGGCGGCCTTCGCGCGCTACCTGGCGCTGCGGCCGATGCAGCACGCGCGCAGCCATGCGGTGTTGCGCGCCTATGTCGAGGCCTTCATCGGCTCGCTCGAGGAGCGACACGCGGAAGGCCAGGCGGTCGAGCGTGATACCGAACTCGTGCTCGGCGAGGAATTCGCCTGATGTGCTGCTGCTGCGGTTGCGGGGCGGCGGCATGAACCATCGGCGGCCTCGCGTCGCCGATGCCTTCGGCAATCGCGGCGCTTACTGCGTCACGCGATAGACCTGCGCGAAGCGCTGCGCCTGCACCACGCCGTAGTCGCCGGGCGCGTACTGCATAACCCAGTCGCCGGCCGCGCCGCGCAGCACGTCGCCGTTTTCCGAGCGCGCGATCGAGAACGCCGCCTCCATCCGTTTCGCCAGCACCACCGCCGGCCGGTTCCGGTATGGGCCGGCCTCGCCGTGCGCGAGACCCTCGGCAGCCGGCAGATATTTGTCGTCGAAGCGCTGGCGGGACACTACCCGGCGATCGCCGGTCGAGCCCGTCACGATCGCGTCGCCGGCCTCGTAGCGGTTCGGCCCTTCCAGGCTCATCAGTTCGCCGACCTCGGCGGCGAAGGCCACCTGCACGGTTTCGTCCTTGACGATGCGTTGCGCGGCGGGATCCGTGCGCAGGTCGATTTGCTTCAGTTCGATCATGGTTCGCGTGCCTGGCTGAGAAAAGCCCGCACTGTAGCCTGAAACCGGACGGCCGTGGGGCTGGCTGGCGGCGTGGCGGCCGGCGCCGCGCCCTCCACAGGCCAAACCGGGCTTGCGGGCTGCGTCAGAGCGGCCTCGGAGCCGTCTCAGGGCGGGCAGCCGAGCTGCCGGTACTCGATTTCCGGTGAGGCGCGCTTGTCGTATTCGCGCAGCTCGTTGCGCGACTGGCCGTCCGGGCCCATGCTGCGGACCACGACGTTATGGCGGTCCGGCTCGGCGATCGCCTGGCCGATGATGCCGGCCAGTTCCTGGCAGCGCTTCGAGGCCGGCGTCGAGGCGGATGCGTCGCCCTGCAGGTTGCGGGTGAGCGGCGAGGCGAAACGGGTGCCGGAGGACGGCTCGGGCGCGGATGCGCCTTGGTGGTAAGCGCGAATTTCTCCGCACCTAGGGAAACGCTGATTTATTCGGCTCGGCGGTCATCGCTGGCGTAGCTGAGGA
>JAYFRU010000369.1:0-3733 GCA_040946965.1 Burkholderia sp.
AACAGGCCCTTCACGTTGACCGAGAACAGGCGGTCAAACACGTCCCAGGATTCGTCGAGCAGCGGGCGCATGTCGAACAGCGCCGCATTGTTGAACAGGATGTCGACGCCGCCGAACTGCTCGACAGCGGTCGCGACGATGCGCTCGATGTCCTCGCGCCGCGTCACGTCGGCGGTGATCGCGATCGCGCGATCGGGATGCGCCTCGATCAGCGCGGCCAGCGAGCCGCCGGCCGGCTTCAGGTCGACCAGCACGCAGCGCGCGCCCTCGTCCAGGTAACGCTGCGCTACCGCTTCGCCGATGCCGCGGGCGGCGCCCGTCAAAATCGCGACCTTGTCCTGCAGTCTCACTGGTGTCTCCGATTCGTTGTTCGTGGTGTCATCCGGCATTCAGTGAGCTAACGCTCATCGAATGATCATTTGCTCAGATTGCGATCGAATAATCGGATACCAAACGGGTACTGTCAAGGCGAAAGCGCCGGTTTCGATGATGTGCTGCCGCATGGCGCGCGCACCGCGCGGGGCGGCAGGCCATGCACGGAGTGACGATACGTTATATCATTCGCCTTTACCTGCCTTCCGATGGTGCCCACCATGGCCTCGACCTCGCCCCTGGATGCCCGCCTCGCCCGTGCCGACGCGTTCGCCGCCGAGCATGGCCTCACCTGGACGCCGCTGCGGCGACAGGTCTACGAGAAGGTGCTAGCCGCGCAGCGGCCGATCGGCGCCTACGACCTGATCGCCGAACTGGCGCCCGAACGCGGCCGCATGCCGCCGACCACGGTCTATCGCGCACTCGACTTCCTGGTCGAGCACGGCTTCATCCACCGCATCGAATCGCGCAACGCCTTCCTGGCCTGCTGCGATATCGGCCCGCCCCACCAGGGACAGTTCCTGATCTGCGAATCCTGCGGCGACACGGTCGAGATTCCAGGTGCCGAGCTGGCGCGTCAGCTCTCGTCCTGCGAATCGGCTCACGGTTTCGAGATGCACCGCCAGGTGGTCGAGCTGACCGGCCTGTGCGGCGAATGCAAGACCCATCCCAAGGGCGCGCCGCACGCGTGACGCACCCGCCGCGCGTCCATTCCGGGCGCGCGACCGCTACCCCCGTCGAGGAACAAGCATGCCTTTCGCCGCCACGTCGCGCGCGCCGCTGCGCGCCCGCTCCCGCCTGATCCGCTGGTTCGCCGCCGGCTGCGCCGCCTTGTCGGTGGCGGGCCTCGTCGGTTTCGCCGCCCCCGCCGCCGCGCAGACCGCCAAGCTGCAGGTTGTGGCCGCCGAGAATTTCTATGGCGACGTGATCAAGCAGATCGGCGGCGCGAACGTGTCGGTGACCAGCATCCTCAGCAACCCGGACCAGGATCCGCACCTGTTCGAGGCCAGCCCGAAGACGGCGCGCGCGCTGCAGCACGCCAACCTGGTGGTCTACAACGGCGCCGACTACGATCCCTGGATGGGCAAGCTGCTGGCCGCCTCGAAGAACGCCACGCGCAAGACCATCGTGGTGGCCGACCTGGTCGGCAAGAAGCCCGGCGACAACCCGCATCTCTGGTACGATCCGGCCGCCATGCCGGCCGCAGCGCTGGCGATCAGCGCGGCGCTGGGCGCCGCCGACCCGTCGCACAAGGCCGACTACGACGCGAACTTGGCCGGCTTCCTGGCCTCGCTCAAGCCGATCGACGCCAAGGTCGCCGCGCTGCGCGCGCAGTACAAGGGCGTGCCGGTGACGGCCACCGAGCCGGTGTTCGGCTACATGTCGGATGCGATCGGCCTGGAGATGCGCAACCTGCGCTTCCAGCTGGCGACCATGAACGACACGGAGGCGAGCGCCTCGGATATCGCCGCCTTCGAGAACGACCTGCGCGGCCGCCACGTGAAGGCCCTGATCTACAACAGCCAGGCCGAGGAGCCGATGACCAAGCGCATGCTCAAGATCGCCAAGGACGCCTCGGTGCCGACCGTCAGCGTCACCGAGACGCAACCGGCCGGCAAGACCTTCCAGCAGTGGATGCTCGCGCAGCTCGATGCGCTGGTCGCCGCGCTGGGCCGACACTGAACCCATGACCTCCTCTTCTCCCGCGCTCGCGCTCGATCGCGTCACGCTCGAACTAGGCGGACGCACGATCCTGCGCGAGGTGAGCCTGGCCGTCGAGGCCGGCGAATTCGTCGGCGTGCTGGGCCCCAACGGCGCCGGCAAGACCACCCTGATGCGCGCGGTGCTGGGCCTGGTGCCGGCCGCCGCCGGCCGCATCTCGGTGGCCGGCACGCCGGTGGCGCGCGGCAACCCCGCGATCGGCTACATGCCGCAGATCCGCAGCGCGCTGGCCGGGCGCCGCGTGCGCGGCCACGACTTCGTGGCGATGGCCGCCGACGGCCACCGCTGGGGCCTGCCGCATGCCAGCGCCGAGGTGCGCGCCGACGTGGCGCGTGTACTCGAGCTGGTGGGCGGCACCGCGCTCGCCCGGTGGCCGCTGTTCGAGCTGTCGGGCGGCGAGCGCCAGCGTCTGCTGCTGGCGCAATGCCTGCTCGGTGCGCCGAAGCTACTGCTGCTCGACGAGCCGCTGATCAGCCTCGATCCGCACCACCAGTGCGGCGTGGTCGAACTGGTGCGGCGCGTGCAGCAGGAGCTCGGCATTACCGTGCTGTTCTCGGCTCACGAGCTGAACCCGCTGCTCAACGCGCTCGATCGCGTGCTCTATCTGGGCAACGGCACGGCCGCGCTCGGCACGGTCGACGAGGTAATAACGCGGCCGGTGCTGTCGCGGCTCTACGGCTCGCCGATCGACGTGATGCGGGTGAACGGCCGCATCTTCGTGATGTCGGGCGATGTCGAGGCGGAAAAGCACGATCACGAACACCAGGAAGACGGCTCGCATTCGCACGGCGCGCATGGGCACGCACACGGCCACGGCCATGCGCATGGCGGCCACTCGCACGGCAACACGCAGGGGCACCGGCACGATGTTTGAATACGAATTCATGGTCAACGCGTTCATCGCGTCGGGCATCGTCGCGATGCTGGCCGGCGTGGTGGGCTACTTCCTGGTGCTGCGCGGCCAGACCTTCGCCGGCCACGCGCTCTCGCACGTCGGCTTCACCGGCGCGACCGGCGCGGTGCTGCTCGGCCTGTCGCCGATCTGGGGCCTGGTCGGCTTCACGCTGGCGGCCGGCATCGCGATGGGCGCGCTCGGCGAGAAGCTCGCGGGCCGCGACGTGGCGATCGGCGTGATCCTCTCGCTGGCGCTCGGCGCCGGCCTGCTGTTCCTGCATTTCTATACCAGCTACGCCACCCAAGTCACCGCCCTGCTGTTCGGCAACGTGCTGGGCGTGAGCCACGCCACGCTGATGGTGCTGGCCGGCATCGGCGCGGTGAGCCTGGTTGCGCTGGCCGCGATCATGCGCCCGCTGGTGTTCGCCTCGCTGCAGCCGGAACTGGCCGAGGCCAAGGGCGTATCGCTGCGGCTGGTGTCGGTGCTGTTCCTGGCGATCTGCGCGCTGGCGGTGGCCGCCTGCACGCAGATCGTCGGCGTGCTGCTTGTTTTCACGCTGCTGGTCGGCCCAGCCGCCGCCGCGCAGAACCTCAGCACGCGCCTGGCCAGCGGCGTCTGGCTGGCCGCGCTGTTCGCGCTGGCCGAGGCCTGGTTCGGCGTCATGCTCGCCTACTACACCGACTGGCCGACCAGCTTCTGGATCACCGCGCTGTCGGCGCTGGTCTATGCGGCGAGCCTGATGGG
>JAYFRU010000370.1:0-3729 GCA_040946965.1 Burkholderia sp.
GCAAGTCACGTCTTGTCCGGGGTAGTCCAGGCAAATATCTCACCTACACCCTTGGAAATATCTCACCTCGGATCAGCATATCGGCCTGGTCTACAACCCGCCGCCGCATCCGCTGGTGGTGCATCGCATGACGGTCGCGCAGCCGATCGTGCTGCTGACCCGCCGCGATCACCCGCTCGCCCGGCGCGGCGGGCCGGCCAGCATCGCCGAGGTGCTGGGGCATCCGCTCGCGCTGATGCCCTCGACCTTCGGCATCGGCCACGCGGCGCGCATGCTCGAGTTCGCCGAAAGCGTGCGGATCCATCCGTCGCTGACGGCCAACTCGCTGACGGCGCTCAAGCGCATCGTCGAGGCCGGCTCGTTGGTTGCGCTGATCGGCGAGTTCGCCGTGCAGCGCGAGCTGGCGGTCGGCAAGCTGGCCGTGGTGCCCGCTGTTCCTCGACATCAAGGCCGGCCTGCTGGTGAAGCCGGGGCGGCCGCTGGTGGCCGCCGCCAACGAGCTGCTGAACTGGATCATGCGGCGCATGTCGGTGTTCGCCGGGGCGGACGGCGCGCATGACCGAGTGAGCGACTGAGTGCATGACCGAGCGTGCCTCGCGAGGCGCCACGTCGGGCCGCGCGTCGAGGCGCATGCATTAAGCGGGCTAATCCGCGCACAAGAAATCGTCGCTTGAGCGCCTCGCGCGCGCTCGCCACAGTCGCCGGCCTTCCTCACTGAGCCGGCTTCACCGCCGGCACGGATCGCCCGGCGCATGTCACGCGAGCCTGTTTCCTTCCATCGTTCGCCCGGCGTGCCGGCCGGCTTGCCCGCCTGGCGCTCGCGCCTGGTGGTGCTGCTGCTCACGCTCGGCTTCCTGGCGCTGGTCGCCCGCGCGGCCTGGGTGCAGGTGGCGCATCGCGAGTCCTTCCTCGAGCAGGGGCGGCGGCGCTACGAGCGCACGCTCAACGCGGTGGCGCTGCGCTCGAAGATCCTCGATCGGCGCGGCAACGTGCTCGCCATCAGCGAACCGGTCAACGACCTGTGGCTCGATCCGCAGGATTTCGCGCGCGCCACGCCGCAACAGGTCGGCGAGCTGGCCGCCGCGCTGCACCTGCCGGCCAGCGCGATCGATGCGTTCCGGCGGCGCGGCGGGCGTTTCGCGCCGCTGCAGCGCGCGGTGGCGCTGGACGTCTCGCGTCCCTTGCTGGCCAGCGGAATTCCCGGCCTGCACGCGATCGCCGCGCAGAAGCGCTACTTCCCGGAGGGCGATGCGCTGGCCCAGGTGATCGGCATCACCGGCCGCGACGGCGCGGGGCTCGAAGGCATCGAGCTGGCCGGTAACGCGGCGCTGCGCGGCCACGCCGCGAGCCGCACCGTGATCGTCGACCGGCTCGGCCGCGCCGTGACCGAGCCGCGCGACTCGGACCTGCCCGAGCCGCAGCCCGACCTGGTGCTGTCGATCGACCGGCAGTCACGCAGGAGGCGCTGGCGCGCGGCGTGCAGCGCACTGCGGCGGCGGCAGGCTACGCGATCGCGGTGGACGTGGCCAGCGGCGAGATCCTCGCGCTCGCCAACGTGCCGAGCTTCGATCCGAATCAACCGGGATCGCTGGTGGGCGGGCCGCCGCGCAACCGCGCATTGACCGATACCTTCGAACCCGGCTCGACCATCAAGCCGCTGACAGTGTCGCTGGCCTTGAGCGACGGGCTGATCACGCCCGCCACGCGCTTCGATACCTCGCCCGGCGTGCTGGAATTCCATGGCGCGCGAATCCACGATACCTCGGACCACGGCGTGATCGATACCGGCCAGGTGATCGCGAAGTCGAGCAATATCGGCATGGTGAAGATCTCGCAACTGCTGAGTGCGCAGGCCATGTGGGACAACTTCCGGCGCTTCGGCCTGGGTGGCCCGCCGCTGGAGGGCTTCCCCGGCGTGGTGTCGGGCACGCTGCGCAATCCGCATCGCTGGGGGCCGGTGGAGCAGGCCACCATGTCCTATGGATATGGCCTGTCGGTGTCGCTCGCGCAGCTGGCGCGCGCCTATGTGATCCTCGCCAACGACGGGCGCGCCACGTCCTTGAGCCTGCTGCACGATTCGGACGGCACGCACGACGCGCGGCCGGGCGCGGCGGTGATCCCGGCCGCGGTCGCGGCCCAGGTGCGCGCCATGCTGGAGGCGACCGTCGCGCCGGGCGGCACCGCCACCATGGCGCGCCTGCCCGACTATCGGGTCGGCGCGAAGACCGGCACCGCGCGCAAGAGCCATGGGCGGCATGGTTATGCGGCGGGGCAGTATCGCGCGGTGTTCGTCGGCATGGCGCCGATGTCGAGGCCGCGCGTGGTGGTGGCGGTGATGATCGATACGCCGAGCAAGGGCTCGTACTACGGCGGGCCGGTGGCCGGCCCGGTATTCGCGGCGATCACCGAGGGCGCGCTGCATGTGCTCGGGGTGCCGCCCGATCGCGCGCCCTTGCCATCGGCCGCGCGGGCTTCCTCGCGTTGACGCGGCGGCCTGGCCTCGCGAGCCGGCGGGTCAGGAGCGCTCGCGCGTCGGCTCGCTCGCTTGCCCCAGGCTCACCCCGAGCTGGCCGATGTCGTGCGCGCGGCGCAGCGCGTATTGCGCGCATTGCTGGCGGATCCAGGCGCGAAACGAGCCGACCGACATCGCGCTGTCGGCGCGGCGGATTATCCAGTAGCGCGCCGGCGAGCGGATCGCCACCGGCACCACCGGCACCAGCCGGCCGCCGCGCAGATCGTCGAGCAGCATCGACACGCGCCCGATCGCGACGCCCTGGTGGTTGAGCGCCGCATTGAAGGCCATGCTGCCGAGATTGAAGCGCGGCCCGTCGATGCGCGGCAGCCAGGCGGGCTTGACCGCCTCCAGCCAGGCCCGCCACTCGGCCGAATCGGAGGAGCCGGTCCAGGCCGCCGCGTCGTGCAGGAAGGCGACCTGGCGATCGAGCTTGCCGGCGCGCAGCGAGGGATGCCGTTCCAGGTAGGCGGGCGTCGCCACCGGCAGCAGCCATTCGTCGAGCAGTGCATCGGCATGCTCGATGTCGCTGAAATCGTCGACCGAATAGCGGATCGCGATATCGACCCCGGTGGTGTCGTGATCGGGCAGGCCGGGCGCGGTGAACTCGGCCTTCAGCTGCACCGGGTTGCGCGAGAACTGCAGGTGGAAGTCGGACAGGCGCGGCACCAGCCACAGCATCGCGAACGAGGGGCAGCAGCCCACGCGCACCGGATCGTCGGCGCTGGCGATCCGCACCAGGGTGGTCTCGATCTCGTCGAAGCCGCGGCGCACGCCCTCGAGCAGCATGGTGCCCTCGCGCGTGAGCGACAGGCGCCGGTGTTCGCGCACGAACAGCGCGTAACCGAGCCGGTTCTCGAGCTGGCGGATCTGCTGGCTGACGGCGCTCTGCGTGAGGCTCATCACGTCGGCCGCGCGCGTGAAGCTGAGCAGCTGCCCGGCACAGGCGAAGCAGCGCAGCGCGCCCAGCATCGAGGAGTCGAGAATCTTTTGCATTAGTGTGGCTAATCTATCGATAAGCCTGGTTTGTGCCAGGCAAACTCGGCGACCGCTGAAAATCCCTTGGTGGGCGCGATTCTAGCAAACTCGTAATTGAATCGTCAGGTGGGATGGGCCGCCATGAATTAGCCGGATTAAGGATATCGCCGGGCCGGCCCGCGGGCTCAGGCCGCGTTGCGCGGCGCGAAGCGTCCCGGGCTGCCGGCCTCGTGCACCGC
>JAYFRU010000371.1:0-3725 GCA_040946965.1 Burkholderia sp.
CGCCCACCTTCGGCCTTCTTCGTGCGTGAGTCTGGGCGCTCCCGCGCTTTTAGTCGCCGCGCAGCGGCCTACCTTGATGCGCAGCGATTCCGGCGCGTACTCGCCCGCGCAGGCCAGCCCGAAGGCGGCGCCGGCCGCCTGCAGCGTGTCGAGCACCAGCAGCGCCGATTCGACCGGCACCAGCAGGTCCCAGCCCGGCTCGCCGACGATCGGATGATGCAGGGCGCGCAGCGTGGCATGGCCGAGATCGATCTCGCGAACCGTGCCGAGCGGGAAGGCCGCCTCGTCGAGCGCGGCCTTCGACACGCGTTGCAGCAGCGCGCGCTCTTGCGGCCCGAGCAGCGTGAACAGCGCGTACTGGCCCGTCACGTCGACGGCGACGCCGTGCAGCCCGGTGGCATCGAGATGCCGCTCGAGCAGGTCGAGATCGCGCGTGGCCTGCGCGACGCCCGTGACGAGCAGGCACTGGTCGTCGGCCAGGCGCGCGATGTCCGGATCCGATTCGTAGCCGCCGCGCGCATTGAGGATGGCGGCGCGCCGCACGGTGCCGGGCGCCATCGCGAGATCCGCGGCCGCCAGCGACTGCAGCGCGCGCTCGGCGTCGCGTCCCTTCACCAGCAGCTTGGCCTGCGCGCTGCGATCGAACAGCGCGACGCGCTCGCGCGCGGCGCGATGCTCGGCCGCGCTCCAGTCGTACCAGTTCTGGCGGCCGAAGCGGTAGTCGATGCGCGGCGCCTGGCCCGGCGGCGCGAACACGTTGGCGATCTCCCAGCCCATCCGGCTGCCGAAACAGGCGCCGGCCGCCTCCAGCCGCGCATGGATCGGGGAGCGCCGCACGCCGCGTGCGCTGTCGAGTTCGCGGTTCGGCCAGGGCATCGTATGTGCAGCCCCAGCGTTTCCTTGACGCGGTCGTGCAGCCAGGCGTCGTTGCCTTGCAGGCGGGCGAAGCGGCGGATGTCGACCGACCACAGGTCCATGCCCGGCTTGCCGCCGACGATCCATTCCGCCAGCGCGCGACCCGCGCCGCCCGCCGAGGCGATCCCCATCGAGTTGAAGCCGGCGCCGACGAAGAAGTTCGCGAGTTCGGGCGCCTCGCCGAGGATGAAGTGATTGTCGGGCGTGAACGAATCGGGGCCGTTGTAGAACTGGCGGACCTCGGCCGTCTCGAGCGCGGGCACGCGGTGCAGCGCGTTGCGCATCAGGATCTCGAACTGGTCCCAGTCGGCGGGCAGCAGCTGGAATTCGAAGTCCTCGGGGATGTCGTCCATGCCCCAGGGTTTCGCGTCGGGCTCGAAGCCGCCCATCACCAGGCCGCCCACTTCCTCCTTGTAGTAGATGTAGCCGTCGGGGTCGCGCATCACCGGCAGGTCGGGATGCACGCCGGGAATCCGGCCCGTCACGATGTAGTAGTGCTCGGCCGAATGCAGCGGCACCGTGACCCCGGCTAGCCGCCCCAGGCCCTTGGCCCACTGGCCCGCGCAGTTGACCGCGATCTCGGCGGCCAGGCTGCCGGTCTCGCCGTCCTTGCCGCGCCAGTTCACGCCGGCCGCGCGCCGGCGCGCTCGCTGAGCAGTTCGGTGACGCGCACGCCCTCGACGATGCGCACGCCGCGCTGCCGGGCGCCGCGAGCCAGCGACTGCGTGAGATCGCTCGGGTTGGCCTTGCCGTCGCCGGGTAGCCAGACCGCGCCGGCCAGGTCGTCGCTGCGCATCGCGGGCCACAGCTCGCCGGCCGCGCGCGCGTCGATCGCTCGCATTCGACGCCGTAGGCGCGCGCCGTGGCGGCGCTACGCTTGAGCTGGGTGAGCCGCTCGGCGCTGCGCGCCACCGACAGCGTAGCTGCAGTGCTTCCAGCCGGTGGCCAGCCCCGTCTCGGCCTCCAGCGAGGCATAGAGCTCGGTGGAGTAGCGCACCAACTGGGTCAGGCTGCGCTGGGTGCGCAACTGCCCGACTAGGCCGGCGGCATGCCAGGTGGTGCCGCAGGAGAGCTGGCCCTGTTCGAGCAGCACGACGTCGGTGATGCCGGCGCGCGCCAGGTGATAGGCCGGGTGATAGGCCGTCGAGCAGCCGATGATCACGACGCGGGCATGGGAGGGCAAGGCGGAACGGGAGGCGGTCATCGGTCATCGCGAGCTTTGGTCGATTGCAACAAAACTTCGCAACAAAACTTCGGTCGACTGCAACAAAACGTATCTTATTGCCTAAAAATGACACATTTACGACGCGGCGAGATCCGCGTGGCCGAGCCGGGTGTTTCGCGTGGGAATCGAGGCGGGAGGGGGAGGTAGGGGGCGGGAGGCAGGCGAGGCAGGGGGATCGCTTGACGAAGCCGGATCCAGTGGCGAAGGAACGTGCGGGCAGCGACCGGCGCGTTACTCGATATCGGTGACCCAGGCGCCGAACCACTCGCTAGGATTGGCGATCTCGTCCTGTGCGGCGACCAGCTCGAGCTCGTAGCGGCGCGCGTCATAGGTGGCCTTGACGACCGCGTGCACGGCCGCCAGCGTGTGCTCGAAGGCCGCGCGCACCGAATCGCCGCGCAGCCGTCGCGCCACGAACACCGCGCTGGTCAGGTCGCCGACGCCGACCGGGTGGCGCGGGAAGGCATACAGCGGGCGCTGGCCGCTCCAGGCCTCGTGCTCGGTGACGGCCAGCATGTTGAAGCGATCGGCGGGACTGTTGCGGTCATGCAGGTGCTTGACCAGGATCACCTTGGGCCCGCGGCGGATGATCTCGCGGCAGGCGTCCACCGCCTCGCGCACGGTCTCGACGCGGCGCCCGGCCAGCTTCTGCAGTTCGCTGTGATTGGGCGCCATGCCGTCGGCGAGCGCGGGCAACTCGGTGACGATGAATTCCTCCACGCCGGGTTCGGGCTGGATGCCGCCGGTCTGGCCCATCGCCGGATCGCAGAAGTACCAGGCGTTCGGATTCATCGACTTGACGGTGCGCACGATGTCGACCGCCGCATGCGCCTGCGCGGGCGAGCCGCCGAGGAAGCCCGAGAGGATCGCGTCGCAGCGCTTGAGCGCGCCGATCGCCGCGATACCGTCCACCAGCTGCTCCATCTTCGCTGCGTCGATCGCGCTGCCGGCCCAGTTGCCGTACTGCATGTGATTGGAGAGCTGGACCGTGTTGAGCGGCCAGACATTGACGCCGAGGCGCTGCATCGGGAACACGGCCGCGCTGTTGCCCGCATGTCCGTAGATCACGTGCGACTGGATGCTGAGGACATTCTTCATGGAGGGCGGCTCGTCGCGGGTTCAGGGCTGTCTTGAACGATACAGTAAGTCGTCGCCGCGCGGAAACACGCGGTAATGGACGCATCGGCGACGCCTCGCGGCAGCCTTGGCTTACTGAACGTAAAATCGCGAACGTCGCGCCATTCCCTTCCTCTTCCCGGTATCCACGATGTTTTCGATCCGCGCGACTGTTTCCTCGCGCCTCTCGTCGGGCCGCGCTGCGGCCGACAACGAGGGGCCCGCCTACGGCCCCGAGCTCGAGGGCTTCGCGTTATCCGTATCCGGTCCATCGCTACGCCTTCACCTCGCAGCGCGAATCGCTGCAGATGGCCTATCTCGACGTCAGGCCCGAGCATGCGAACGGCCGCACGGTGCTGCTGCATGGCAAGAACTTCTGCGCGGCCACCTGCCCCCCCGCGTCAGAATAGTTGTCGCCTGGATAGGATCTGGAAATCCGGGGGCGGTATGAGGACGAACAGTGGCAAAG
>JAYFRU010000372.1:0-3722 GCA_040946965.1 Burkholderia sp.
AATCCGTTCGCATTGCCTGCAATCATCACCACGTGGGCTACTCCGTCCTCATGCTCGATTTATGCAACAACGCCTCGCGCAGCAGTGTCACCTTTTCTTCGCGTTGGAACTCGGACGGGACAATCCCGCGCTCAAGCAGCGCTTCGAGCCGCGCGGCGTAGGCGTCGCCCTCTTCCTCATTCTCGAAAGTGAGATAGAACGGCCTATTGAGGACGCCCGCGCGGTTGAAGACGTACTGATACTTGCCGTTTGGCGTGAGTTTCTTCCCGGCCATTCTGCCTCCGATCTACGCCGTTTCAGGGCGTAACGCAGTTGGTCAAAGCCTCTTTTTGGTTGGTTGAGGCTCCGCTAGACTACGATAACAGTGGGGTCAAAAGGAAAAGGGAAAGGGCCTAGATTTCTCTAAGCCCTTGATTTCATTACGGAAAGGGTGGTGGGTGCTGACGGGTTCGAACCGCCGACATGCGCCTTGTAAGGGCACCGCTCTACCAACTGAGCTAAGCACCCGTTTCGCGCTTGCCACCTGCTTGCCGACATCGCCGATGCTGCGCGAACATCTCAAGCAGCGAGGTCTCTAGTTTAGCGCATCCTTCAGAGCTTTACCAGCCCTGAATTTCGCGACACGCGCCGCCTCGATGCGGATCGTTTCGCCGGTCTGCGGATTGCGCCCATTGCGCGCGATCCGCTCGCCCACCTCGAAGGTGCCGAAACCGACCAGCGTGACACTGCCGCCGCTTTCCAGCGCCTGTACGACACCGGCGATCAGCGCGTCGAGCGCGCGTCCCGCCGATGCCTTGGATAAATCTGCCTCGCGTGCGATGTGGTCGATCAAGTCCGTCTTGTTCATGCCGTCCCCTTTCGTCAGTGGTCCCATGTCAGGACGGCCGCCCGTTGTCGGCCGTCGCCCGGTACATGCCGGGTCGATCATTAAATGAAGCCGAAACCGGCCTGTCAAGCGTCGAAGCTGAGACAGCGCAAGGGATTGATGCATCTTCTGCCACGAAGTGCCAATAAAAAACCTGCGGCGAGGCTGCGGGTTCGTTCCCGGCGTGGAGCTTCCAGCTTCGAAGCTCACACTGTGGGATGAGCTCAGTGCTTGACGACTTCCGTCGAGGCGTCCTTCGGGACTTCGGCAACCGGCGCCGCAGCCTTCGCCTCGTCCTCGGGCAGCGCGCTCGGCGTACGTTCGAGCGCCAGTTCGAGCACCTTGTCGATCCAGCGGACCGGCACGATCTCGATCGCGTTCTTCATGTTGTCCGGAATGTCCGCGAGATCCTTCACGTTCTCTTCCGGGATCAGCACCAGCTTGATGCCGCCGCGATGCGCCGCCAGCAGCTTCTCCTTCAGCCCGCCGATCGGCAGCACTTCGCCGCGCAGCGTGATCTCGCCCGTCATCGCGACATCCGCGCGCACCGGGATGCCGGTCAGCACCGACACCAGGGCCGTGGTCATCGCGATGCCGGCGGACGGACCGTCCTTCGGCGTCGCGCCTTCCGGCACGTGGATGTGGATGTCCTGTTTCTCAAAGGCCTCGTCCTTCACGCCCAGGCGGCGCGAACGCGAACGCACCACCGAACGCGCGGCCTCGACCGATTCCTTCATCACGTCGCCGAGCGAGCCGGTGCGGATCACGTTGCCCTTGCCGGGCATCACGGCCGCTTCGATCGTCAGCAGATCGCCGCCGACTTCCGTCCAGGCCAGGCCGGTGACCTGACCCACCTGGTTTTCCTTGGCGGCCAGGCCGAAGTCGTACTTGCGCACGCCGAGGAAGGTGTCGAGGTTGCCGGCATCGATCTTCACCGGGCTCGCCGCCTTCTTCAGCAGCAGCATCTTCACCACCTTACGGCAGATCTTCGAGACTTCGCGCTCGAGCGAACGCACGCCCGCTTCACGGGTGTAGTAGCGGATGATGTCGCGGATTGCTTCTTCCGTGACGTCGATCTCGCCGTCCTTCAGCCCGTTGTTCTTCTTCTGCTTCGGCAGCAGATAGCGTTGCGCGATGCTGACCTTCTCGTCTTCCGTGTAGCCCGACAGGCGGATCACTTCCATCCGATCCAGCAGCGGCGGCGGAATGTTCAGCGAGTTCGAGGTGGCCACGAACATCACGTCCGACAGGTCGAAATCGACCTCGACATAGTGATCGGCGAACGTATGGTTCTGCTCCGGATCGAGCACCTCGAGCAGGGCCGAGGACGGATCGCCGCGGAAATCCATGCCCATCTTGTCGACTTCGTCGAGCAGGAAGAGCGGATTGCGCACGCCGACCTTGGACAGGCTCTGCAGGATCTTGCCCGGCATCGAACCGATGTAGGTGCGACGGTGGCCGCGGATCTCGGCCTCGTCACGCACGCCACCGAGCGCCATGCGCACGAACTTTCGATTCGTGGCGCGGGCGATCGACTGGCCGAGCGAGGTCTTGCCGACGCCCGGGGGGCCGACCAGGCACAGGATCGGGGCCTTGACCTTGTCGACGCGCTGTTGCACCGCGAGATACTCGAGGATCCGTTCCTTGACCTTCTCGAGGCCGAAGTGGTCCTCGTCGAGCACCTGCTCGGCGTTCGACAGGTCGTTGTTGACCTTGCTCTTCTTGCGCCACGGCAGGCCGATCAGCGTGTCGATGTAGTTGCGCACGACGGTGGCCTCGGCCGACATCGGCGACATCAGCTTGAGCTTCTTGAGCTCGGCATCGGCCTTCTTCTTGGCTTCCTTGGGCATGCGCGCGGCATTGATGCGCTTCTCGAGTTCCTCGAGATCGGCGCCTTCCTCGCCCTCGCCCAGTTCCTTCTGGATCGCCTTGACCTGCTCGTTTAGGTAGTACTCGCGCTGGCTCTTCTCCATCTGGCGCTTGACGCGGCCGCGGATGCGCTTTTCCACCTGCAGGATGTCGATCTCGGCCTCGAGCTGTGCGAGCAGGTGCTCGAGACGCTCGATGACGGGGAACATTTCCAGGATGTGCTGCTTCTGGTCGAGCTTGAGCGGCAGGTGCGCCGCGATCGTGTCGGCCAGGCGGCCCGCTTCGTCGATGCCCGACAGCGAGGTCAGGATCTCCGGCGGGATCTTCTTGTTCAGCTTCACGTACTGATCGAACTGCGACACGATCGCGCGACGCAGCGCCTCGGTTTCGGCGCTATCGGCGTGGTCGGGTTCGAGCGGCAGCACTTCGCACGAGAACTGGGTTTCCTGTTCCTCGATCGACAGTGCTTGGGCACGCTGCAGGCCTTCGACCAGCACCTTCACGGTGCCGTCCGGCAGTTTCAGCATCTGCAGGATGCTGGCGATACAGCCGACCTCGTACATGTCCTTCTCGGTCGGCTCGTCCTTCGCGGCGGTCTTCTGGGCGACCAGCATGATGTGCTTGCCGCCTTCCATCGCCGCCTCGAGGGCCTTGATCGACTTCGGCCGACCCACGAAGAGCGGGATCACCATATGCGGGAAAACGACGACATCCCGCAGCGGCAGCAGCGGGAGCGTGATGCGTTCCGGCGGGAGAAGTTGGGTGCCTGACATTTTCATTTCCCCATGAGTGGAATCAATTATTCGGTAGTTGAGGCCGGCGAAACGGATTGCAAGCCTTCAGCGCGTGGGAAATATTCGGTAAAAAAAGTCGCCGTGCAGCGGGAAGTCAGTGTTACCCACAAGACTAAACATCGAGTAGGGGACGGGGTTACCCCCGTCGCCCTCTCACACCACCGTACGTGCGGTTCCGCATACGGCGGTTCATA
>JAYFRU010000373.1:0-3700 GCA_040946965.1 Burkholderia sp.
AAGCACACCGGCTCCTCAAGCGCTGGCCGCCTGATCATGCCGCTCCGCCCGCATACACCAGACTTGACGATTGCTCTCGTGATGGTCGACGAAGTGGTGAACACGCTGCGGGGCGAGGTGGATCCGGTCACGTTCCTGGCGCTGCATCTCGAGACGGTGCGCGCGCTGTTCGAGCCGGCCGGCAATCGGTCGCCGAATCGGGCTCGCCAGCTGGATGACGAGCCGCCCCGCGCCGCGCCCGTCGTCCATCAGGCGGACGCGGGCTGATGGCCCCGCGCGCCGCGCCGGCGCATCGCGACCACCACGGCCAGGCCGGCCAGCACGAAGGCTGCGGCAACGCCGGGAATCGGCGCCGGCCCGAGCCGGTTGATGATCAGGCCGCCGATCAGCGCGCCGCATCCGACCGCCGCGTTGAACACCGCGACATTGGCCGGCGTGGCCGCCTCGGCACCGCCCTCGATGCGCGCGGCCTGCTCGAACACCGAGGTCTGCAGCAACACCGGCAGCGCGCCGTAGGCCGCCCCCCCAGATCGCCAGCAAGGCGATGATGGCGGGCTCGCTGGCCACCGCCAGATGCATGGCGGCCAGCAGCAGGCTCACCAGCGCCAGGCCGGTACGCGGCGCGCGCCGCGCCACCGGCCCCACCGCGAAATTGCCGAGCACGCCGGCGGCGCCGTACACCAGCAGCATCATGCCGACGCGGCCCGGCGCGAGATGCGCGGCCTGCGCGAGATAGGGCGTGACATAGGTGTAGTCGAGGAAGTTGCCGGTCACGATCAAGCCGGTGCAGGCCAGCAGGCCGAGCAGCGGGCCGTCGCGCAGCACCGCCGGCATCGCGCTGCGGATCGAGGTCTTCGCGACACGCAGGCGCGGCACCGAACCCAGCACGGCGGCGAACACCACCAGGCTCAGGATCGTCAGCGCGGCGAACACCGCGCGCCAGCCGGCATGCTCGCCGAGCAGGGTGCCGGCGGGAATGCCGAGCACGGTCGCGAGCGACACGCCGCCGAACACGATCGAGGTGGCGCGCACCGCATGTTTCGGCGCCACCAGCTGCACTGCGGTGACCACCGCCGTCGACCAGAACACGGCGATCGCGGCGGCCACCAGGATGCGCCCGGCCAGCACGATCAGATAACCGGGCGCGAGATAGGTGAGCAGGTTGCCGGCCGCGCAGACGGCCAGCAGCGCGGCCATCAGCGGCTTGCGGTCGAGCCCGCCCAGCAGGTCCGTGAGCGGCATGGCTGCCAGCGCGACCACGAAAGCGAAGCAGCTGACCAGGTAACCGACCTCGCCGAGCGAGACGCCGAGGCCGGCGGCCATCGCGGGCAGCACGCTGACCGGCATCAGTTCGGTGCTGACGAAGCAGAAGCAGCCTAGGCCCAGCGCCAGCACCGCGATGGCGGCGCGCGTCGGCGGCAGGTGGACGGCCCGGGACGAAGCCGGCGAGGCGGCGCCGGCGGACAGTGAAGTGGCGGATGAGGAGTCCAAGGGGGTGATCCGGTGAAAGACGGTTGAGGTGGATGCACGGCCCATGGGCCGCCCATCCCTCAGTTATCCGAATCGTCAGGATAGGTTCGATCGGGGCGACAGCCCTGCGGCATGGCCGTGCGTCGTGACGGGGATCATTGTCGGACCTCGGGCACCCGCCGGCGAGCCCATGCCGGTCACAAGATTTGTGGGCGCGGCGGAACAATCCCGGCTCGGCACCAGCGGCCGCTTGCGATAGCATCGGGAATCCGCAACCCGCCCCGACCACGGAGGTTCCCTCATGAGCGCAATCGATCCCCGGCTGCTGGAAGGCGTGGACGTGCTGGCCGCAGTGGTCGACACACGCAGCTTCGGCGCGGCCGCCGAGGTGCTCGACGTGTCGAAGTCGGTGGTCAGCCGCTCGATCGTGCGCCTCGAGAAGCGGCTCGGCATCCGCGTGTTCGAACGCACCACGCGCTCGATCCGGCTCACCGACGAAGGCCGCGAGTTCTACGAGCAGGTGATGCTGCTGGTGGGCAGCCTGGCCGAGATCACGCGCAGCACGGCCGGCAACGCGGGCAAGGTGCGCGGCCGGCTGCGCGTCAATATCGATCCGCTGTTCGCGCGCTGCGTGGTGGGCCCGCGCCTGGGCCCCTTCATCGACGCGCATCCCGAACTCGAGCTGGAGCTGCACAGTCGCGAGGATCTCGGCGACCTGATCGCGGACGGCTTCGACCTGGCGCTGCGCTTCGGCCATCCGCAGCCTTCCTCGCTGGTGGCGCGCAAGCTGTTCGACACGCGCGTGCTCGCGATGGCCTCGCCCGCCTACCTGCAGCGCTTCGGCCATCCCGCCGAGCCGCGCGATCTGGAGACCGGCGAGCACCGCTGCATCCTCTATCGCGAGCCGGTGACCGGGCGGCCGTTCCCCTGGGAATTCCACCAGCGTCGCAAGAAGCTGGTGGTCAAGCCGCGCGGCGTGCTCACGCTCAACGATCCAGGCACGCTCTACAGCACCTGCCTGGCCGGGCTCGGCATCGGCCAGCTGTTCGAGCTGGGGGTGGAGGACAGCATCGCCGCCGGCCAGTTGGTGCCGCTCTTTCCCGACCGGTCCGACTACCGCTTCCCGCTCCATGCCTACTACCCGTCGCAGCATCACGTGCCGGCCAAGACGCGCGCCCTGCTCGACTTCGTGGCGGGCCTGACGGGCTGAGGCGGGGCGGCCTGCTTGACTTCAAGCCGACTTGAAGCGCCATAGTGCATCGCTTCGCGAGACAGCGTCATGCCCACTTCTTCCCCCCTCAGCCAGGCCGAACTCCGGAACGGCAGCGCCGGCCTCGCCTGGGTCGATCCAGCCGATCCTCGACGCGATGTTCCAGCTGCTCGAACAGCGGCTCACCGAGGCCGCCCTCGCCGACGCGCCGGCACGCCCGCGCCGCGTGCTCGACGTCGGCTGCGGCACCGGCGCCACCACGCTGGCGCTGGCCGCGATGGCCGAACCCCTCGACGCGGGCGGCGCCTTCGGCGACTGCCTCGGCATCGACCTCTCCGCGCCGATGCTCGCCCTGGCCCGCGCGCGTGCCGACCAGCGCGGCCTGCCCGCTGCCCGCTTCGTGCGGGCCGACGCGCAGACCCACGGATTCGGGCCGGCCCGCTTCGAGCTGATCCAGTCGCGCTTCGGCGTGATGTTCTTCGACGACCCGCTCGCGGCCTTCGCGAACCTGCGCCGCGCGGCGGCACCGGGCGCGCGGCTGCGCTTCGTGGCCTGGCGCCCGGCCGACGAGAATCCCTTCATGAGACCACCGCCGAGCGCGCGGCCGCGCGGCTGCTGCCCGGGCTGCCCGCGCGCGATCCAAACGGGCCGGGGCAGTTCGCGTTCGGCGATCCCGAGCAGGATGATCGGCATCCTGCGCGGCGCGGGCTGGGAGCGCATCGAGATCGCGCCGCTCGATGCCGCCTGCACCCTGCCCGAGCGCGACCTGGTCACCTATGCGCTGCGGCTCGGGCCAGTCGGCCTGCGCTTGCGCGAGGCCGACGCGCCTACCCGCGCGCGGGTGATCGAGACGGTGTGCACGGCCTTCACGCCGTTCCTGGACGGCGACACGCTGCACTAGCAGGCGGCATGCTGGTGGGTCGAGGCGCGCGCCGCCGACAAGATCGGGATAGGGGCGGTCAGAAGCCTGACCGTTCCCCTCCCACACCACCCGGCGTGCGGGTCCGCACCGGGCGGTTC
>JAYFRU010000374.1:0-3690 GCA_040946965.1 Burkholderia sp.
CACTAAAAAATTTAGTGGGAACTACGATATCGCCGACTGGACCCATGTTGATGAACGGCCTGCCCGAGGCGCTTACCTTTTCCGCGAAGACCCTCATTTTTCAAGAGAGCCTGAAAAAAGCGCTGCTCTGACGAGACAGCGCTTTTTTATTGCCGATCGGAATCGCGCTTACTGCGTGGCCAGCATCTTCTGCTTGACGCGTTCGCCGAGCTGGAAGACCGCCAGGGCATAGAAGAAGCTGCGGTTGTAGCGCGTCAGCACGTAGAAGTTCTGCAGGCCCAGCTTGTACTCCGTCGCGCGATTCGGGCTCGGCAGGTCGACCACCGTTACCAGCGTGCTGGCCTCGGCACGCAGGTCGACCGAGGGTTCGTCGAGCGCGAGGCCGGCCTGCGTCAGCTGGGACAGGTTCAGGTGCGGTTCGGGCTTGCCGTCGGCCGCGGCCTGCGCGACGCCCTGGCTGCCCGCATCGGGCGCGATCTCCCAGACCACCGGGCGGCCCGGCTGCCAGCCGTGCTGCTTCAGGTAGTTGGCGACGCTGCCGATCGCATCGGCTGTGCTGGCGCGCAGGTCGATATGGCCGTTGCCTTCGTAGTCGGCGGCATAGGCGCGGATGCTGCTCGGCAGGAACTGCGGAATGCCGATCGCACCCGTGTACGACCCGACCACGCTGGTCGGGTCGATCTGGCTGTCGCGCGTCCAGACCAGGAAATCCTCGAGATTCTTGCGGAAGGTCGCCTGCCGATCGTCACGGTTCGGCGTATCCGGGTAGTCGAAGGCGAGCGTGGTCAGCGCATCGAGCGCGGGGAAATTGCCCATGTAGCGGCCGTAGATGGTCTCGACGCCGATGATGCCGACGATCACCTCGGGCGGCACGCCGAACTCGGCCGAGGCGCGCTGCAGCGTGGCCTGGTTGGCGCGCCAGAACTGCACGCCGGCGTTGATGCGGATCGTGTCGAGAAAGCGGGACTGGTAGACGCGCCAGTTCTTCACCGAGGGCGCCGGGCGCACCAGCTTCACGGCCGTGGCCGAATTGTTCGCAGTGGCGAACAATGCGCGCAGGCGCGCCGGGTCCAGCCCGTCGCGCGCGGCCACCTCGTTGATGAAGGCATCGACCTTGGGATTGGTCGCGTACTGCCGCGGCACGATCTGTTCCTCGGACGGCGACAGGCCGGCGGCCGGCAACGGGGCCGCCGGCTGGGCCGGCGCGGGCGCCGCAGCGGGCGTGGTCGCGATCGCCGGGCTCGCTTGCGAGGCCTGCGGGCCGGCCGGCGTCTGCGCGCATGCGGCCAGCATCGCGACCACCGTCGCGAGCGCGAGGCTCGTGAGCGGGAAACGTGAGCGGAAACGAAGCGGGGAAGAGACAGCGGACGATCGGAAAGTCATGGGAACCGGAGAGAGGACGACGCGGTTGAGTTCGGGCCAGTATAACTGAGGCATCCGGCGCATCGGCTCGGTACGCCGGCCGATGTGGTAAGTTAGCGGCGGATTCGCACGCGGCCAAACGCGTCATCATCATCGAAGGAGACTCGCGGTCCAGGCGTGCTGGGGCCGCGAAGCACGTCATGGCAACCGCCTTTTACACGCATCCCGACTGCCTGCTTCACGAGATGAGCGAATGGCATCCGGAATGCCCGTCGCGGCTGTCGGCAATCCAGGACCAGCTGATCGCGAGCCGCATCGACGAGCTGATCGAGCACGAGAGCGCGCCCTTCGCCAGCGATGCCGCCCTCGCGCGCGTGCACACGCTGGCACACATCGACTACCTCAAGTCGAACGCGCCGGCCGAGGGCTACTGCGAGCTCGATCCCGATACCTCGATGAACCGCCATACCTGGCAGGCCGCCCTGCGCGCCGCGGGTGCCGCGATCGCGGCCACCGACGCGGTGCTCGAGGGGCGTTACGACAACGCATTCTGCAGCGTGCGGCCGCCCGGCCATCATGCCGAGCCGGCGCGCGCGATGGGCTTCTGCTTCTGCTTCTTCAACAACGTGGCGATCGCCGCGCGTCATGCACTCGACGTGCATGGGCTCGAACGCGTCGCCGTGATCGACTTTGACGTGCATCACGGCAACGGCACCGAAACCGCCTTCTCAAACGACCCGCGCGTGCTGATGTGCAGCTTCTTCCAGCACCCGCTGTTCCCGTTCTCGGGCACCGAGCATCCGGCACCGAACATGCTCAACGTGCCGGTGCCGGCGCGCACCAACGGCATGGCGATCCGCGAGACCGTCGACATGCTGTGGCTGCCGCGGCTCGAGGCATTCCGCCCGCAGATGCTGTTCGTGTCGGCCGGGTTCGACGCGCATCGCGAGGACGATCTCGGCCGCATGGGGCTGGTCGAGGCCGACTACGAATGGCTGACCACGCAGATCTGCGAGATCGCGCGCAAGCATGCCCAGGGGCGCGTGGTGAGCTGTCTCGAGGGCGGCTACAACCTGTCGGCGCTGGGCCGCAGCGTGGTCGCGCACCTGCGCGTGCTGGCCGGCGTCTGAGCATCGCGGGCGCGCCGCCGACCGGTGCGTGCCTCGACACCGGCTGCCTGCCACGCCTGCCAGCCGTTCCTTGCGGCGCGGCTTCTCCCGATTTCCTTCCGGCAGCTCAGCTGCGCGCCACGATCCAGTCGATCAGCGCGCCGATCATCCGCTCGCGCTCGAGATCGTTATGGTCTCGTGGTAATTGCCCTCGTAGAGCGTCAGCGTCTTGTCGGCCGGCCCCGCCTGCGCACCGAACTCGCGGCTGCTTTCCGGTTCGGTCAGCTTGTCGGCTGTGCCGTGGTAGATCAGCGTCGGCAGCGTCAGCGAGGCGCGGCCGCGCGCGATGCGCTCCATCGCGACCAGGATTTCCGCGCCGGTGCGCGCCGGCACCACGCCGTGCTGGACCAGCGGATCGGCACGGTTCGCCGCCACCACCTCCGGGTCGCGCGAGAGCAGGGCCGCATCGATCTTCAGCGCCGGAAAGCGCGGCCAGGCACGGCTCATCAAGCGGCTGGCCGCCAGCATCCAGCGCGGCACGTCTCGGCCCGGCGCCAGCGCGGGGCTCGACAGCACCAGTCCGGCGAAGGTCTGGCCGCGTGCCGGCGCGCGCTCGGTGGCATACAGCGCGGCGATCGCGCCGCCCATGCTGTGTCCCATCAGGAACAGCGGCGCGCCCTCGCGCCCGGCGAAGCTCACCAGGGCATCGGCGTCGTCGAGATACTGGTCGAAGCGCTCGACCCAGGTGCGCCGGCCCGGCGAGCAGCCGTGGCCGCGCAGGTCGACGGCCACCAGTTCGATGCCGGCCGCCGCCAGCCGCGCGGCCAGCGAGTCGTAGCGGCGCGCGTGCTCGGCGAGACCGTGGAGCAGGGCGACGGTGGCGCGCGGCGCCTGGCGGCCGGCATCGGCCGCAGCCCAGCCCTGCCAGCGAAAGGCCACCAGCCCGAGGCCATCGGCGCTGTGGACCTGCGCGCGCGCCGGCCGGCCTGGGCCTCGCGTCCGGATGAAGAGGCGGTCGCATTCATCGGCGGTGTCTCCGGTAAGGGTTCTCGTTTGCCGAGGATCATAGTCGCGCCGCAGCGGCCTTGCGCGGGAACGACCCTCTAATTTCGCCTGGTTATGAAAGAAGCGAAATCGATTATTAAGAGGCCAGTTCAAAAAGCCTGCTCAGCACGGCTGAAGATGTTCCAGCAGACGAGCGAGCAGCCCAGTTTTAAGA